>JBCCIA010000082.1:0-16877 GCA_039028475.1 Spirochaetota bacterium
AGTAATGGGATCTGACCAGTACATTCGATTTCTGCTATAAGGAAGTCTAGTAGAAATAAGACGGGTTATATCTTTATAGTAATTATAAGTTTCCAAAATAATAAAATCTTTTTTACCCCAAAAAGGAGAACTCCGAATTTCTGAAATCAAATAGAAAAAACAAAAGGATAGAATTAAAATCAAATATTCTAATTGTTTATAAGAAATACTTCTACATAGCCTTGGTACGATAGTTTTACTTAAAAAATATAAGAAAAAGCTAATACTAATCCAGAACTGAGAAGAGTAAGTGGCTCTCCAGAGAACATGCGCAATATTAGTAATTGAAGATGCCCAAACAAAGAGATTAAATGGAACCAACAACATCCAAATAGGAACCAAAGATAAACAAAGAGAAAGTTTTAAATTTCGATACAAAAAATGTCTTTTCTGCAATAAAAAGTGTGATAAGGGATAAAATATAACTAACATCCAAGGGAATACACCAAAAATTCCAAGAGTATCCCATATTCTTGGAACCTTCCAATCCAACAGCAACCAATGTGTACCATAGTTATTCAAAAAACCAGAAGCCTGAATCAATCGATACACATTGACAATAGAATGAAAAATCTTAAGATAAGGGAAAAACAACACAGCAGTAGTTGATAGGAAGATTATTGAAACGAGTAATTGCATAGATAGGGAGAGTTCAAAATTTCTAACTTTATACAATAATATGTAGAATGTAAAAAGCAATGTAAAGAACAAAAACCCAGACTCTTGTGCATGACTATTATATACTATTGGAGTGAGTAAAACAATTAAAATTGTTATATTGATCATTATTTTCAAATCTCGCCAAACGAACTCTTTCACTCTCCACAAGGAAGAAAAGAGTAGAGCACTAAATAGCCAATAAAGTCCCATATTAATTGCTGATGGAGTCAAAGAATAATAAGACACATATGAAAAACGATTTGTTCCAAAAAACAATAGCATAATCAAAACTGACAATACAGACCAAAAAGGTGGAAGATTTATCACTCGCGAAGCAAAATAAGCAGAGCAAATTAAGTAATAGACAATGCACAAATGGTACATTTGTACTAGCTCGAATGCTGAAAAGAAAGAATCAGGATTTCGTATCCAAAATAAAAGGTAAAAGAAAATACTATTTAACTTCTGCTTTGCGATAAATAAGTATTTTAAATTATATGTCCCTTGCCACATATAATTTAAATGGAATAGTGGATCCGATGGAGGCATTAAAAATGGCCCATTCATAAAAAGAAAGTAACCAACAAATGATAAAATGAAAATGCATACTATATCTTCTTTAATACATGTATAACAATATTGAAAAATAATATACCCCAATAAAAAGAAATAAAAACTCGCAAAAGCTATAAATAGAAATACAACTTTTCCAATCGATAATACATGGGGAAGTTCTTGAATGGATACAAAATACAAGATAAAAAGTGGTATAGCACATATATACATAGGGAAAAAGAAAATACGGTATATACGTTCCATAAGCCCATCTTTGCAATTTATTTTTTTTTTTCAATTCATAAATACCTATGTAGTGGATAGGAATCTAGAATTCTGTAACCTTCTACTTCTTTAGCTATAGGATAAACAAAAAACAAACCAAAGTCTATAACAACTAAAAAGACTTGACTGAAACATTAGAAAGGACAAGATTTTGTTAGCATTCCGAGTAAAACAATGGAACGGAAAATACAATTCAAAGTTCACAGCATCCACCTAAAAACAGACTCAGAAAACCAGCTTTCCTACCCTTTATTTGACAAATCGTTTCTGGCCATCAACCAAAGCAAAGGAGATCTACACCGCAAATATGCCGAGTATTTAGCGAATTCTCTAGCAAAAAACCAAGACTTTGCCTACCTAAGCCGCAAAGAGATCAATTCCCTCATCGAGCATGACACAATACATCTAGAAGTAGCACAGGCAGACTTCTGTTATGACAAAGATTTACGGTTAGGCTATGAATTTACCTGGATCTATTGGAAAGCAGCCAAAGACCAGTACATCGGTTTAGTTCCCATACTTGGTCTAGAGCTCATTGCCGTATCCTTAGAAGAACTCCAGAAAAATCTCACAGAATTCATCCGCAATGACTTAATCCATAGAAACTATTTACAATCCGCAACAAATATGCTGAGCACACAGTGGTTTCTACAAATCCAGGCGCAATCACAAATACGAACCCTCTCCTACGGTGGCAAGGAACAGCAAGAAAAACCTCTATATAAAAAAATCTTAGACAAGATTGCAAGGCAAAGCGATACAACCAAGGGACTTGCTAAGCAGTACAAAACATTGTTAGAAAACCTATCTGGAGACTTTCCCAGCAGTATGCTTATCGTGGGACCCTCTGGAAGTGGCAAGTCTGCACTCATCTACCAAGCCCTAAACGAAATCCAAGAAAAACAAACAATGCAAATCCGAGAGTGTACTGCGGCAAAGCTGATCCGTGGATTGATGGATATGAGTGGCTGGCAATCAAATCTAGCGAAACTATCGCGTGAATTGAGCGAGACAGATGTGATTGTTTATCTAGGTAGGTGGCGTGAGTATTTTGAAATCGGCCAATACGAAGGCAATGACGTCAGCGTAGGGGAAGCTCTCTACAATGACTTACGCAAACACCCCATGCTTTTTGTCGCAGAATGTAGCGAAGAAGAATACAACATCTTTGAGCACCGGTTTCCAGCCTTTGCTGCACTATTTTCTGTAATCAAGATGCCAAATTTTTCACAGCAACAACTAGAAGAGATCCTCTATACCAGCATAGGAGAATATGCCAAAGAAAAAAATAGGAAAATCAGTAAGGATAGTATCTTAGAAATACTCCGCCTACAAAAAAGATTCGCTCCCTACTCCGGCTTTCCTGGAAAAGCATTGCAGATTCTGAAAAACATCCTATCCCGCACCAACAGCGAAGCATTGACACAAAAAACCATCCTACAGTACTATTCCCAAGAGTCGGGTATACCACTGGCCATCATCGATCCATCGTTGCAGATAGACGAAGAGGAATTACAATCCTTCTTCCAAACACGGGTTATCGGGCAACAGCAGGCAATTCAATCTGTAAGCAATGCAATCCTAACCGTCAAAGCAAACCTATCACCGGCAAACAAACCGATTGCTTCCCTATTCTTTGTTGGCCCAACCGGAGTTGGCAAAACAGAATTGACCAAATCATTAGCAGAGTATATATTCACCGATAGACGAAAGATGATCCGCTTAGATATGTCTGAGTATGCATCGAGTGAAGCAATCCTACGCATTACTGGAGATATCCCCTCAGATCACTCCTTACTCAACCAAGTAAAAAGCAATCCTTTTGCGGTGGTACTGTTTGACGAAGTGGAAAAGGCTCACCCCAATTTCTTTGATTTGCTCCTACAAATCTTAGACGAAGGCCGCCTCACCAATGCCAAAGGAGATACGATCAACTTTTGCAGTAGTATCATCATTCTCACTTCCAATTTGGGGGGAAGAGAAAGTTTCCGAGCGAACCTAGGCTTTGATAAGCAGAGCCAACAGGTAGATGCAAAGTATACCAATGTCATAAGCTCCTTCTTCCGCCCTGAGCTTGTCAACCGATTCGATGAAATTATCGTATTCCAAGCGTTGGGGGAAGCTGAGAGACTTCCTATCTTACAAAAAGAATTGCGGCACATCTTACAAAGACCAGGCTTTGCCAGTCGAAAAATCCAATTGGAACTAGCAGAAGAAGTAGAAAGCTATTTGTTGGCGAAAAGCTACAACATCCAATACGGTGCCAGAGACATGAAACGGAGCTTGCAACGCGAATTCACCCAACCCTTAGCAGAAGTCTTAAACCAACACCCAGCAAAGCAAGCTCAAAAAATACATGTGCAGTTGCTAGACAATGCATTGACCTTTACAACACAGAATCTTGCAGAAAAAGAATACACTGTAGAAGAAGAATTGCAAAAAATTACCCTTTACCGTCGTAGCTATTACGCCGTATGGGACAGCAAAGACACCGCTGAATTAGAAGACATCCAGGAACAGGTCAAAGATCTACTAAAGCTCAAGAGGAGTCTAAGAGCCTGGGAAAAGCAGACCATCCAACGCAACGAAGAGATCCGTATTGCACTCAAAGCATTTTACCAATTAGAAGACGCCGTAGTCGAGGCGGAAGGCGCAAGCTTTTTAGAACTTCTCGACAAAACAGAAGCTCCTTTCAAAACACAGTGGCAAGCGAAAGAGTGGCTCACATCTTTTCACAGTAGTTGTCGTGACCTCTACCGTCTGTCACGCAGAGACTTAGAATGTTGGTTTACAATCTACGGCAATGATGGACTACTACGCAGGTACTTTGCTTTCTACCGTGAAATATTACAAAACAAACAGTACACCTATACCTGTTATGCGATTATTTGGAACGAAGGGGAATACAAGGAAAGCAAAGCACCTGGCAAGAAAGAACTGGACAAACTAAAAAAGATTGTCGGACTACACTTTGAGATTCACGGAGACTGTCCCTTTAGCTTCTTACAAGCAGAACGAGGCTTACACACATTCATTGAAAAAGAAGAAAGCAAACATATATATGCACAAACTTCACCTGAGAAACCTAAAGTACCAGAGAAGGTACACCGAAAAGAGTTCTACGAAAACCTACAAAAAGAAAAAAAGAATACTACCCACGAATTCGCAGTAATGCCACAGCAAACCATCCTCAGCCGTTCCAAAAGCCTAAGCCAAGCGGTACAAAAAAACCATACGGCAGAAGATTGGCAACAGTATTTAGAGGATAAATTACTACAAGTGATATACAAAGAGTTGACCGGCATGGAGTACCGCTTATGAGCCAGTTAACCTTGCAATTTCCCATCTTACTCTCACACAAACCCATGCGCTTATCTGATGGTTCCTTAAGCAAAGAGTCTGTCTACCACTTGCAACCACTACTTTTTCCTGGACTATGCATCACACACCCAAGACTCAAACTGGGCAAAGAGAAGTTTAAAAAAACTCTCAAAAAGGAGTTTAAAAAATTCGCCACCTTTGGTGTATCTATTGCTGATAGCAGTAAATTGCTATGGTACACATTCTCTCCTGAATTGCACTTCTCGCAAAAACAACTCTTCTTCAAAACAGGTAGGGTCAGCATTGATGCCTTAGTTCCGGTTGTCATCTACACTTGGAAGCAGTACAAATACCTCTGTTTGCCTAATATAGAGTATTATACGGTACTTTTGGGCGATGAATCTGCAAAGTGTGAAGACTACCAAATCATTGAGATCATCCAAGACTTTTTCCGCTTGCAAAAAGAGAAAGAGACACAAAAAACCCTGCCACCCGAAGAATACTTCCGTAAAAGCAAAGACTCCATGAGCCTTATCAACCATACCATCTGGTATTCCTATGACGTATTTGCGGCAAGTCTCCGGGAAGAGCAAAACAAAAACTTCTTTTCATCTCTATTTGGGGAACAAGAATTTGTGGGGCAAGAAGAAATAGAAAAGGTAGGGAGAAAGCTAGAGAAATCTTCTACATCCTTCTATAGCAACACAAGTATTCGTAATAAAAAAGAGGAAATCCTAGCTTTGGTAAACACCCCCCAACCAACCTCGATTGCACTTATAGGAAAAATTGGTTCGGGAAAGACCAAACTTTTGCAAGAAGCACTCGCAGAAATTTATAGGGAAGAACAAAATAGGATCTCTTACATCCAAAGTACGAGCAAAGCCAGGCCAAGCATACAATTTTTACAAACCGATACATGGTACGTCAACCCTTTGCAAGTAATCAGTGGTATGAGCATCGTCGGCCAGTGGGAAGACAGGTTTGAATCCATTCTGCAATTCCTTAGCGAACGCAAACATAGACTCTACAAAACTTTCAACAAAAACGAGCGCAAAAGCGTCGATGAATTTTTAGCAAGCCCTCCCTATCTAACCTATCCAGATAGGTTGTACATCCGCAATGCAGTTGCCTTGAGTACGACAGGCCAAACAGCTCAATCCAACCTAAGCCTAGCCGATGTGCTAAAGCCTTATATCGAAAAGCAAAAATTCTCTGTTATCCTAGAAGCCACTCCCGAAGAATGGGCGCGCTTTCGCGAATTCGACTACCATTTTACAGAATTGTTCACACCTGTATTGTTAGAAGAACCTGATAGGAAAACTATCGTTTCTATTATCATGCAAAAACGCAATGAGATCGAACGAAAGAAAAACAAACAGATTAGCAATAGTGCCCTAGCGTACCTCGTCCAATCGACTAGCAAATTTTTACCAAGAAACCAATCTCTGCTAGCAGGTGTTCTGGATCTTTTAGAGAACCTATTTAGCAATTTGAAGAAAGTCGAATTAGCGAATGCCAAACAAAGCGTTCAGAAAAGATACCATTTTGGCAGATGGCTCAACGACCCCAACCTACTATTAAGCAAAAGAGAAATCTTAGACTTTTTAGACAAGCGTATCATTGGGCAGAATACTGCAAAAGAAATATTTGCCAATACCATACTAACACTAAAGGCAAATCTAGAAGAGGCAGACAAACCGATCGCATCCCTACTTCTCATAGGGCCTACAGGTGTAGGGAAAACAGAGTCAGCCAAAGCTCTTGCGGAGTATTTTTTTGGCAGTGCCGAAAAACTCATGCGTTTCAACATGAACGAGTATGTAGACTATGCAGCTACTTCCCGCTTATTGGGGAGTCCACAGAATCCTGACGGACAGCTCAGCAACCTGATCCGACAAAGAAAATCGGGGGTATTGCTTCTAGACGAGATCGAAAAGGCTCATCCACTGGTGCATGACTTATTGCTACAGGTCATTGGAGAGGGAAGGTTGACAGATTTCCAAGGACGGGTAGCCGACTTTTCTAATGTGGTGATTTTACTCACCAGCAATTTAGGGGCAAGCAATGCAACTGCTTCCATAGGCTTTGCAGCAGATACAGATAAATCTTATATCTACCAAAAAGCAATAGAAGAATTTTTCCGCCCTGAGTTTTTAAACCGATTGGATGCAATCATCCCCTATGAAAACTTGCAAAAAGAAAACGTGCGCGATTTGGTAGAGAAGCAGATCAGTGAAATCCTAACACGGGAAGGGTTCTTGCGTAGAACCATTTTGCTCTCCCTAAAACCATCAGTGGTAGATAGCCTTGTCGAAGCCAACTTTGCCTATGAATTGGGAGTACGTGCTTTAAAGCGAAATATAGAACGCGAATTGGTCTTTCTGTCTGCAGCGGTTTTAGTAGACCTAAACACTGACCTACCAATTGTCTTAGAGCTAAAATACCAGAATCAAAGTATCAAACCCAAAATCACTGCAATTCCCTTCACCCACAAAACTGCCAACATAGGCATTGACCTAGAGCCTTGGCGAAAGAACTTTCGTAAAGAACTACAGATCTGCTTGGAGAACGCAAGGTATTTTGAAGAAAATCTCTTACAATCCATTGAAACATTAGCAGACGAAGATAAGCCGGTACCTTGGAAATTTTTAGATAAGATCCGCGAAAACATCTTTGTCTTGGAGGAGCTGGTATACGATGACGAAAAAAGTTATCTAGAGGTACCCGTAGTATTCAGAGGCAAAAAAAGACATACGACGCTCATACGTTTTTCCCATATGGATTCACCTACTTTTACCAACATCGACATAGTCAGCGAATCATTGGAAGAGGTATATTCCAAATCACCTATCTATGCGGATGAAACAGGAATGAGGTTGCAAGAGTTTCTTTTGGTAGATGCCTACAACCGCTATTTCTATGATAAGTTTGTCCAAAGAGGAAGTGAAACACTCTACCTTTACTGTTTCCCCTTCTACGAAAATAAAGATCAACAACAAGAATTAGAGATTCTCATCGAACAGTATTTAGATTTCTGTGAAGAAATCCAAGTGATTGTAGAAGAAAAACGATATGCCTCTTACACCAAGCTATGTATCAGTGGTTTTGGAGTCCAACAACTGTTTGCATCAGAGGAGGGTTTTCACTTCTTCAAACAAGACCACCAAGCGGTAAACCCCATCTATATCAAACTCAGCAAAACTCCTTTGGCAAAAGGGGACAGAGAAGATGTAGATCTATACACAAAATTTTCAACGCAAAGAATTTACAATTTAGGAGCGCAAAAGCAAATCTTACTAGTACGGGACTTGCGCACTGGTCTTTTCTTTCGCAATGGCTTGAAGGGCAAAGATTTCTTTCTTCTCTTGCATACAAATATACTAGAGGCTTCCAATGAAAGTACTTAATACATGGTTTACCTATTGGCAAAACGATTTGGACTGGTTTTATGCGAAAACCTTTGGTAACCAACAAATTTTCTATGGTTCTTCTCTTCTCAGTGTCCGGTCTGCCATCAAACAAGCAGCTCAAAAAAAATCGCTCCAAATCCTGGCAATTGACGGCAATCCCAAAAAAGTCAGTGCAAGCGTCTCACTTTTTGCATCGCATGACGATTGGAAGCACAAGTATTCCCTACCGTTTTCATTTCCTATCCACATAGAGGCAGTCCTCTACCGGCAAAAGAAAATTCCCTACTATACCTGCGAGATTGCATATTTAGACATACATTTCTATTTAGAAGACCCTAAAAAACTAACAGAACTTATCCAATACCATGTAACAAACTACCTAAGCCAACTTCCTATTGAAGAGCTTGTCCTAATGGTAAGCAATAAGACAAGTAAGCTAGGCAAAGTCTCGATAAGAAACAAACAGCTAGTTCGCTCTCCCAAAAGCCAGACCTTTACGGTCCCCATGGAATGGTTGCATGTATTAGAACCAGTGCTCCTTGAAAGCAAAAAACAAAAAACAAATACGCTTATGCCGCAAACAGCCTGGGCCAGAGACAAATTGATTTCTGAAATAGGCGATAAAATCCGTAGCAACAACGTCATTCTTATAGGCGGACACGGTGTGGGAAAAACGATTCTATTCCAAACAGCAGTGAGCCAGTTGCCAGCAAAAGAAAAAGAAAGACCCTACCTACAAACAGAGGCCAAAAAAATTATCTCCCGCGCCAAGTATTTTGGTGAATGGCAAGAAGAATGTGATTATTTGTTGGAATACCTCAAATCTATCCAAGGAATTTTGTACGTCTCTGATGTTATGGAACTACTCTTTACCGGAGGAATGAATATTGTAGATTCTCTAGCAGCCTACATTTTGCCATTTCTCAAGTCAGGTGAACTGCAACTATTGGGAGAGATGACACAGGAAGAATACGAAAAAGCGAGCTATCTACTACCAGCATTCATGGATCTATTTGAGACGATCCATATTCCCGAAATGACCGAAAAAGAAGTCTTTCGTGTTCTTGTAGCTTACCAACAAGAACTGAAAAACAACCATAGAATCCAGTTTGCCAAAGAAGCCATAGAGACCAGCTACCACCTCAGCAAAAAGTACATCCACAACGAAAGTTTTCCAGGAAAAATACTCCGTTTCCTCTCCTCCTGCGCTGGTAAAAAAATTCGAGAAATAGATAAAAATATCCAGTTGGCAGACATCTACGCAGGATTCCAGATGCTTACCGGCCTACCGGAAATCTTGTTCAATGACCATATCTTACTCAAAAAGAGTGATTTGCAAGAGTACTTTGCAGGTAAGATTATTGGCCAGGAAAGCGCCGTAGAAGAAGTATCTTCCGTCGTACATGTTTTTAAAACGGGCATGAACGACCCACGTAAGCCGATAGCCAGTATCTTATTCAGCGGACCTACCGGAGTAGGGAAAACAGCTCTAGCCAAAGCACTTTCAGACTATTTTTTTGGCAATGGCCAGATTCGTAACCCTTTGTTCCGCCTAGATATGAGTGAGTTCCAAGACCCTTTCCAAATCACCAGACTCATAGGCAATGACCCACGTGTCCCCTCTCCGCTCATCCAACATGTACGTTCCAACCATTTCAGCGTCATTCTCTTGGATGAAATCGAAAAGGCGGATGTCTCTTTTTTCGATGTTCTGATGACTATTTTAGACGAGGGAATTTTTACCGACTCTCTGGGACGAGAAGTCAATTTTAAAAGTTCTATCATTATTATGACTAGTAATTTAGGTAGTGAAAAGCAAACAATCGCTGGTTTCGGCAAACAAACCATTGATTATGCTGCTCCCATTCATAAATTCTTTCGTCCCGAATTTGTGAATCGTATCGATAAGATTACCCTATTCAACAATCTAGATCAAAGTTCGATTGGCAAAATCACCAATCTGGAATTGCAACAAGTTGCAGGCAGGGAAGGTTTGCAGAAAAGAGATATACTACTAGAATTTTCGCAAGGTCTACAAGAATGGCTAGCGAAAAATGCCTACCACCCTAGCTACGGTGCCCGTCCCCTCAAGCGCTTTATAGAACGGACAATTATAACTGCTATCGGTAAATATTTGTTGCAATTCCCCAAATTGCGAAATGCCATACTATCAATTGATAGAGCAGAAGAAGAAATTACCATTAGCACAAAACAACTTTGACCTTAAGCCTCGCTTAGAAAATAGTTAAGAATAATTTACTAAAGGAAATTTGATGGTAAAGACAGAACCCTGACCAGTTGGGTTAGGACTTACTGCAATACTGCCTTGGTGTATCTTAACAATATGCTTGACAATAGCCAACCCTAAACCTGTTCCCCCTTCTTGTCGGGAACGATTCTTATCAACCCGATAAAATCTCTCAAAAATACGTGCCGTGTCCTCACTGCTCAAACCGATTCCTTCATCAATTACCTTAACTTCTATGAAAGAACCTTTTTTACTAGCCTCCAAGACAATATCAGTTTCAAGAGGGGAATAGGCGGAAGCATTTTTTATCAAATTCAAAAGAAGGTGTTCCAACAAAATCCTATCAGCAGATAATTTTAAGGATTGTGGAACTTTAACCAAAAATCTCTGCTTTTTCAGCTTCATAATACCATCCACAATCAACTTTAAATCCTCTACCAGATTCAGTAAAATAACAGACTCAGATTGGAAAATAGTTTTTTGGTCTTCTAAGCGAGATATTAATAACATATCATCGATAATCCGTATCATACGATCTGTATTTCGCATGATAGCATCAAAAAACTTTTCCTCCAAACTGCCTGACTTAGGCTTGAGCTTATGCTCCAATGTTTCTGCATACCCCTTAATGGAAGTAATAGGAGTTTTCAATTCATGGGAAGCACTTTGGACAAATTCCTCCCGCATTTGTTGGATGTCTCGTTCTTCCGTTTTATCTAAAATTACACCAATAAACATAGCGATATTTCCTTCCTTTTTCAAAGTATAGAAACGAACAGCATAATGTTTCTTACCAATATCAATACCGATTTGTCCATCTTCTCTATCAACAACTCGATCCTCTACAAAGCTAAGAAATGTTCGGTTTTTGCATGCATCAGTAAAATTTCTCAACTGCGAATTCGGTTGTAAGAGAGCTGTAGGAATGCTAGGGTTTTGGAAAAGAATTTTCCCTTCTATGTCCAAAGCAAACACCCCTTCTTTGAGATTCTCCATCAAAGAATCAAATTTCTCTTTTTCCAAGGCAAGATTCAAAAACTGTGATTTCAGACGTTTTGACATCGAATTGATAGAAGAAGACAAATTTGTCAGCTCTTTGATACTTGTTTCGGGGAGTTCAATGCCAAAGTCACCTTCATTGATAGCTTCTGTTTTATTTTCTATAATCTTCAATTGCTCCGTTATACTCTGTGCAATCCGATAGGAAACATGAAATGTCCCAAATAAAGATGCCAAACCAAACCCAAAAAGTACGAATACTTTGAGTTCCGGGAAATACTTATCTGCTATTAAAAAAGCTGATAGTGATATACCAAAGAGGATGGAAAGAAAAAGCCAGTTTGCCAGCAATAACCTGGAAAACAAACTACGCATCACTAAAGCGATAGCCGATTCCTCTTACTGTTTCTAGTCGTTCTTTCTGCGAGAGTAATTTATCACGCAGTCTTTTAATATGTACATCTACAGCACGATCTGTAATATAAGTATCGTGTCCCCAAATTTTATCCAGTAATTTATCACGCGTAAAGGCGACCCCTGGATTTGACATAAATAAGTGTAAAATTTTATACTCAATCAATGTTAGGTCTGCTTTTTCTCCATCAATACTGACTTTATAAGCAGTGGGATTCAATTCAATTTTTCCAAGGGTTATATTGCCTTCAGCAGTCTCTTTTTCATTCCCATTGTACCTGCGAATAACAGAACGTACCCTTGCTTTCAATTCTAACACACTGAAAGGTTTTCTAATATAATCATCAGCACCTAATTCTAAACCCAGAACAGCGTCGGTTTCTCCCGTTCTTGCCGTTACCATGACAATCGGAACCATGTACTTTTCGCGGATCAATTTGCATAAGTCGATGCCACCAATCCCTGGTAGCATTAGATCCAATATGATCAGATCAGGAAGATTTTTCTGGATAGTAGGCAGAACTTCCATACCATGGTGGCAAATAGAAACTTGAAAACCCTCTTCTTGTAGGTTGTATTTTATCAGTTCTGCTATATCTTCTTCATCTTCAACAACAAGAACATTCATTACTCTTTTATAATATCTCCCTTATTTCGATTGTAGTATCATTAGCCTTTTTAATTACATAAATATTACAATAAAATTACGCTTACAAATAAACCTTTTTTCGGAATAAACCTTGATTTTTTAGGTTTTTCATGAGAGGCTAGATCAAATGAAAGTTACTAAACAAATTTCTATACTGTTTTGCCTATTGCCAGTATGTCTTGTCTTGCTCCAATGCCCAGGAAAATCCTCCCAGAATTCCTTGGAAAGCCAGCAAGCATTGGTATACTTATTGCAAAACGCCGAATCGAATCCAGTGAAGAACTCTTGTTTAGATTTCATTACCGTGGAAAGCACTTGTATCAGCTCTCCTGATAGCACAATTTTTTCTTGTAGCGACTCAGAATTGGCAAGGATCCGCCAAGAAATTCTACCAGAACCATTACAAACAGATGAAATTCAAATTGCTTTCTTCAAGTGCTGGAGCAATTGTAATGTCACTTACAATACACAAGATGCCAGGTGTTCAGATACAATAAAGTATAGTAACACCAGTGTATACCGACAAAACCAAAAGGCTGGTACGACCTCGCATTCTATCTCTTGGGGACTTTGTATGCAACAATGCAACGAGGGAAACAGCGATTCAGAAAACTTAAAAGATACGGGAGCAACCTATCCAGGACAACCCTTTTGAAGGAGACGATATGAACGATTTAAAAGAAAAATTAGCTAAAACCTATCTACCACAGGAAATAGAAGAAAAACTTCCTCTCATAGAAGAAATCAACCAACTCAAAAAAGAGAAAAACGCTGTGCTACTTGGACACAATTATATGACACCCGACGTATTTCACGGTGTTTCCGATATCCAAGGAGACTCCCTGTATCTAAGTAAAGTGGCAGGTGAGACAAATGCAGATATTATACTATTCAACGGCGTGCATTTTATGGCAGAAACTGCCAAAATCCTCTCACCACAAAAAAAAGTTCTCATCGCCGATTTAGAAGCGGGTTGTTCTTTGGCAGAAAGTATCACCCGCCAAGATGTAATCAATTTGAAGCGAGAATACCCAGGAGCTCCTGTGGTTACCTATGTCAACTGTTCTGCAGAAGTGAAGGCTGAAACCGACATCTGCTGTACCTCTGCCAACGCGGTTCAAATTGTAGAATCTTTAGATACTGACACGGTCATCTTCCTCCCAGATGAATACCTTGCGTCGAATGTTCAAAAAGAAACTAAGAAAAAGCTAATCACCCATCCAGGTACCTGTATGGTGCACGAACTGTATACCAAAGAAGATATCGAAGCCACAAGAGCCCAATTCAACGACGATATAGTAGTCATCTCTCATCCAGAATGTAGCAGTGATGTGGTAGATGCTTCTGACTTTTCTGGCTCCACCTCGCAAATGTCCACATTCATTGAACAATCCAAAGCACAGAATATAATGCTCGTGACAGAATGCTCTATGGGTGACAATTTACGTTCCAGTTTTCCTAAAAAAGAGTTTGTCTCCACCTGCCAAACCTGTCCACACATGAAAAAGATCACCCTCACCAAAATTCGTGATGCACTCCTACACGAGAAGTATGAAATCCATTTAGAACAAGAGATCATCGAGAAAGGACAAAGAGCAGTGCAAAGGATGCTAGACATTTCCTACAAAAAATGAACCACCAACTCGAGTTAGAAATCCAAGGAGAGAAAGCCTCCAATTACCTGCGTGGCTTTCTCATCCTTATTTTTACCGCTGGCACAGTAATGGGACATCTTGTACAAAACTATGTCTCTAAAATCTTAGGGAATTATGCCTTAGGCATTATTATCTATATCATAGCCACCTGTACATCTATTTTTCTCTTATATACCAAAGCCTACCGTCCAATCCACAAATATGTTACGATTGGGTTAGAACTCTTTGGCTATAGTGTGGTTATGCTAGGTTTTTTGCGTTTGTCTGATGTTAACATTCTCTCGATCGCTATCAATGACATCATCCTATATGCAGTTTACTTTTTGGTTATCGCAGAATCAATCCTGCGTTTTTCTCCCCGCTTTACTTTCATCACAGGAATCATTTGTTGTAGTATTTTTTGCTTTATGGGTACAATGATCTATCTCAAAGGGGGCAACAAAGCCATAAATCCTGTCTCTATACTAACCATTGTTTTAGGAACGATGTTTCTCTTCGCCATGACCATAGCTTCTACTTTAGGTACGCGCTATGTAAAGAATATGGTCTCCCAGTTTAAAGTTTCTGAAGAAGTGGCAATAGAGAAATCAGAATCCTTAGAGAGCTTGTTAGCACAAGTAAAAACAACAATCAACGAATTAGGAGATGTGAGCATACAGCTAAACCAAGTTGTCCAAGAAAGTGAAAAAGCCTCTCACTTGCAAATCCAACTATCAGAATCTTCGACAGAGAAAATTCGCCAATTTAGCAAGTCGATTGCATCTATGGCGGACACAGCCGCGCAGCAGGATAGCAATTGCCAAGACAACACAGTTTTTATCAACAACCTCAGCTCTATCAATACAAAGATTGAAAATTCCATTGATACGATTTTCCAAGCGGGAGAAAAATCCTTGCTCTTTGCAGAAAAAGGCGAAGAGGATCTGACCAGTAGTATATCAGAAATCCGTAATATCAAAGATTCCTCACAAAATGTCTTTAAAATTATTTCCGTGATCAACGGACTCTCTATGCAAACCAACTTACTCGCCCTCAACGCTGCTATCGAAGCCGCTCGTGCCGGTGAAGAAGGGAAAGGTTTTGAAGTCGTTGCACAAGAAGTGGGAAAACTGGCAGAATCCTCTTCTCGCAATGCCAAAAAAATCCAAGGTATGATCCAAGCCATGCAAGAAACAGTCGGCAGAGGAGAAAAGCAGATCGAGGAATCCGCGGCATCTCTGACAGACATTATCAAAATTACCCATACAGTAGGGACACATAGCAAAGATGTCCGTGGAATCGTAGAAGAACAATCGCAAATTCTCCAACAAACGCAACAAAAAACTGAATGGATCCGCTCCACAGCCAAGCAAATGAAAAGGCTCAGCGAAGAAGAAAAAGACAATACACAACAGTTAGAAGCCGATTTAGAGAAAGTTTTGACGAGTGCGCAAGATATGTCTACACAAATCAAAATTCTACGCGATGCAGCCAATCGCATCCAATCCTCTGCAGAAAAATTAAAAGTAGAAATGAACTCCTAATAAAAATTCCTCTTGCCCTATCACCCAAGCACAAAAATACATAAAGTCAGAGATGAGGGAACAATCGTATGATATCTTTTGATTTTTTGGAAATACTAAAAATTCTCAATCCATTCCACCTTCTAGCGGAAGAGAAAAGGGAGTGGGGTCATGATTTGATTTTGTATATCTATTTGCTTCTGATCGTTTATCTTTTGATCAACATAGTTCTCAGATGGATTGAAAAACTATCCACCAGCAAGCTAGATGAAGAAGCAGAGACAGAAAGGGTCTACAAAAGGTCTAAATTAGGTAGAAGATTCTTTATAATTATTTCCATTTTTTTAGCGTTTCCCGTATTTTACCACCGTTTAGATTATTTACCGACCCTTCTGGGTATTTCGAGTGCTGCCATTATCATCTCCATGAAAGAGATGAATTTAAACTTTGTCGGTTGGATTCTGATACATAGAAACGAAGGTTTTGCTATAGGTGATAGAATTGAAGTAGATGGAGTGAAAGGCGATGTTATCAACATAGGTTTTACCAGATTTACCCTCTTAGAGGTCAATAAAGAATACTCTATCGATCAATCCACAAACCGTATGGTGCATTTTCCTAATAACGTCGTAATTTTCCAAAAAGTGTTTCACATTTCTGCAAAAATGCAATATGTCTGGGATGAACTCAAATTATTTTTTACTATCAATTCAGATTATACCAGGATCGAAGAACTTTTCACAGAAGTCTTAGAGAAAAGCATACCTCCTGCTGATATAAAAACAAATGTCAAAGAGATCACAAAAAAGTTTTTGATGCGTATGGGAAAGGTTACACCTATTGTCTATATAAGCATTGAGAACAACAAACTCTTGGTTTGCCTACGCTACCTCACTCATATTAAGCAGAAAAGGCAGAACAGAAGTTTTCTCAGTAAACAAGTGCTAAAAGCTCTAAAAGAAGAAACTAGTATTGAATTGGTAAAATAAATTTTTCTCGCCTACTCAATGGCAGCGAAAATCACTCATACTAATCCCTGAATATGTCTGATCAAAACTAGTAATGATAAAGTAATTTTTACCATTTTTTTGCTGGGTATTCAATAACATTTTCTTGAGAGCATGGTATTCGCTTTGCCCG
>JBCCIA010000083.1:0-16804 GCA_039028475.1 Spirochaetota bacterium
ATATAGATAAGTATTTCATAGTAAGACTCTCAGTTCAACAAGCTTATTTCATGCCATATACCATTTGACGTCAAGTACGGTTATTATGTGAATAAATAGCAAGGCTTTTTCATTTGATTGAAAGGAAAATGATTTTTTTATAGGCACCTACTCCGCCAATCTGAATACAACTATTATTTCTATGCCTATCACCGCCGAAGATCGCGGACTTTCATCCCATGCTTGTGGAGCTCCGAACGAGGCGACCCGCGGTACGAACGGGAAAGATCGGGGTTTGCGCCATACCGAAGCAAAAGGGTAGCCAGCTGACGAAAGTGCCGAAGCTGAGACAATGAACAGCGCTCCTGGGTCAACAAAAACACAACATCAGATAATGGAGTAGTAGTTTTATAGCACAGAGCCCGGTTGGGATCGATACCCTCCTCTTGCAACAATACCCTTAACATTCGTGGTGAAGGTGCTCTGATGGCGTCGCACAGAATATCCCGTTTCACAGGAGTCCAAACCTTTTTTTTTCTATACTTCCGAAGAATCCGAAACACATCGAGCCTGTCCCATCGGACGGCTTGGCGAAAAGCCTCCGCGCGAATTGGAGCCCCATGTCGAACCAACATTTCCACGAGCTGTGCTTCCTGTTCTTGTCTCTGGTAACTTTTTCCTTGCCAAGTTTTGGTAAAAGCTCTTTCCACCAAAGTATATCTCCTCCTAGATACCGCGTCCTGCCAACGGGGATCCGCACCGTGTTTCAGTAAGATCTTCACGATCCTGTTGTCGGGATTTTTAAAGAATGCGAGTGGCAACGAAATATCTCCGTTTTTAGAACCATTTGGATCCACACCTAGCTCCAAAAGATACACAACCAGCTCATGATTGTTTCTTCGAATCGCCTCCAACAGGGGCTCCACCGCATACGGTTGGATACTCGTGCCGTACGCCACCAACTCCCGCGCCAAACCCGCACCCGGATATCTTGCCGCATCTTCCAGCAAACTTCCGCCATAGGAACTAATAGGGGCCCCCTTGCGCATAAGCAGGCGAGCTATATCCCAGTGCCCCTGCGAAACGGCCATGCTAAGTTCTTTATAACTCCGAATTTTGGCTCCACGCTGCAACAGCAAACGAACCATTTCAATACGACCCTGGTAAATAGCCCAATCTAATGGGGGAGAGGAGCGATCATTACATTCGTTCAAGGGAAGAATATTGATTGTATAGCGAAAGGGTAGAGTCAATAGAAACAGGGGTTGGGTCACGAACAGCCTATATAGAGCTCCAGGAAAGTCCGGAATGATAGAACCAGCTCTAGGCGCTCGAGGAAATGTGGTGGAAACTCGAAGGGAAGAGCAATATTGAGTAGTATTTGGATCGGCACCCGCAGTAAGAGCGGCCTGCACACCACTCATATCACCCGCACGGACGGCCACAGTCAAGCGCCGGTTGGGACTTCTGAATGTCGTACAATGAAGAGATACCAGCAAGATGGGCACAAAAAATCGCCCCAATTTCGGAACCATGAAAATTAGACCCCCTAAATCCCCCGCCGCCGGGGGACTTAGGGGGTAGGAAAAAAACTTAAATGTAATAGGGAATGTTATGGATGATAGAGTCCACCAACGGTTTCTCGACACCCAAGTTCTTAGCAATTTCCTCAGCAGACATATCGTGTTTCTCGTGTAAATTGAGAACTTTTTGCTTGAGCTTTTTCATCAAATCAGAGAAGTTCGAGTTTTGTTTGCGTCCAACACGAATCTCGACACCGTCGTCGTCGTAGGAATTTACATCATCGAGAAAATCTGACAAACGGTCCGCTTTTTCATCAGCTTTGTCTAAGATATATTCCATACTACCCTTCATCTCTTCTAAGCGACGCTCCATAGTAGCGATTTGCTTGTGGCGCATGGAGAGGTCAGCCATCATCGATTCGATCTTATTAAACTTAGATTCCATCAACTTAATGTCTAGCGTCTTGTCGTTGACAATGGAAACTTTCTCATCCATATCCAGGATGGTTTGGTTGAGTTCGTTGCCCTTCTCTAACAAGAATTCCAACTCTTTGTAGAAACGTTCAAATTTTCCTTCGATGTCACCTGACTTTTTCTCCTGAGAATTTAGAGCTGTCTCCAAATTGCTTAGGGTATGCGCGAGGTTTGTCACCTCTACCAGCTTGGTATTGACATCGGTTTGGAATTTCTCCAGAGTTTTCATCCGGTCATCGATCACTTCTACTACCGATACCTTGTCAGCCAATTTCTCAGCTTGCGATTCTACTTTTTTGTAGGAATCAGCAACAGAGGAGAGACTCGCCTTCATGCTATTGATTTCTTTCTTTTGGTTTTGTAGTAGTTCAATTTCTTGTTTGGAGTGTTGGATAGCTTCCGAAACAATACTGGCGTTTTTCAGGTATTCGTTGACGTCTTCTTCACGCGATTGGATGTTGTTGAGCTTATCACTGATTTTGCCGTAGGCGAGTTCCGACTCTTTGACAAGTTCGTGGACTTTGTCTACATTGACCTTGGATTTCTCCATATCACTGATCTTTTCAGAGATATGATCGGCTAGGGTAATCACCTTCTCTCTCTCTGTAGAGATTTGCTCGGTGAGCCCTTTGCGTGCCTCTTTGGTTTCCTCTAAGGTCTTGTCCACATCGCCCTGCAAAGATTGGAAGTTTTGCATGGACGTTTCGTAGTTTTGGTTCAAGTTTTCCAAAAAGTCCATGCTGGAACGTTCCATCTGCTCTAGGTACAACTTCACCTGGCCATTGAGGATTGTCGACTGGTTGGTAATTCTGTCGTGCAAGATTTTGTTGAACTTTTCTACCTCTTGCTTGTGCGTATCGATAGACTCCGTAGACAGTTTTTTGATTTTCTCTTCTAACTTTTGGTCTAAAACATGGATTTCTTTTTCATACTTTTGCAGAGAGTCATTGGTCAACTGGGTAATATTTGTTTCTAATTCGTTGGCAGAACCGTTGGCTTTTGCAGAGAACTTATCGTAAACTTCCTCGGAGAGGTTGTGGATTTTCTCTTCTAAGGCTTTGCCAACAGCCTCCATTTGTGTGCCGTGCAAGTCCAGCGAGGCTTGGGTCGACCGCTCTACAGATTTATCAAACTCTTTGCGCAAGTTTTCGCTGTGCAAATCGTTTTCCTGCATTGCTGATTTGGCAGTCTCTTGTATTTTTTGGATATTTTCTTTGGCAGTTGTTTCTAATCTCTGGCGGATGGAAGATTCTGTATCTTCAATAACAGAGAGAGCTTCTTGGAGAGCAGTTTTCTGTTTTTCCATAAAAGCCAGAGCAGCATCTTCGATGTTGGAGATTTGCTGGTCCGCGCTCTCGGCTTGTTCTTTTAGGTAAGTTGCGCTAGACTCTTCAAATTCTTGCAAGGAGGCAACGGTATTTTCCTTGGCTTCGGTAATTTTTACAACCAGCTCTTCGTATACTTTTTCACCGTATTGCGAAAGCAGATCCTCTTGTTTGTCGTACAGGTCATGCCCTACTCTCTGTAGCCTTTCCAGAATTTCACTGGTTTCTTCGCGGGTACGGTTGATTTTGCGTTGGAAATCTTCGATTAAGGTAGAGGTACGAATGTCTAGGGTCTCCAGACGTTTGTGAAAAATAGAGTCAAACTGGGAACGGTAGTCGTAGAGCAAACTATCCATTTTGATCTTCATCAACTCGTTGTTTAACATGCTCTTGTCAGTCAAAGGGAACTCCAGGCGAATAACAGTTTCATTGGACTTTTCTGAGGAATAAACCTTGAAAATATCTTTTTCACGCGAATGGGAGCGAAATTTTGCAACGTCAGGCTTGGTAGAAAACTCACGATTCAACAATCCAGAAGAGCCCGGTTCATCGGTAAAATCTTCCGTAGAGGTATTGTTTATTTTAGAAAATTGTGCTTTGATAGCGTTTCGTTCCGCAGGTAACAAGGAGAAATTGTTGCGTACCCGGATATTCAAGGTTTCTGGAGAAAAGCTAAAGGTCGTTTTGATAGTCAAATTTTCATTTTTGATAGTTGCTTTAAAACGTTCCAGATTATTGCGGTTGAACTGTTTCTTGTATTCAACCATCCCAACTTCGTAGTCTTTCGGATTGTAGATATCCAGACCAATTTCTTTAAAAATAGCACGCTTCATATTCGCTTTTGAGGCAAAGTTTACCAAACTTTTCACCGACTCAAAACAGGCATCCGTTAGATCGGTTCGGTTAAACTTATTTAGAATGGAAGAGATGATGAGACGTAGAGAATTCTCACCAGAATCATTGAGAAAGTATGTTGTAATTGAAATAGGCTTATTTTCTTTGATGGCCTTGGATATAGTTCCACTCAACTCTTTGTTTTCGTTATATGAAATCATAAAGATACAGTCCTTGTCTACCTGGGATAGTGAGATATTTGTACGGAAGATTCACGCAAGTATAAACATATCTATAAATTCAACCAAATAGCAAGATTTTTTTCCTATCGGTGTCGAAAAATCAAAAAAAATTGATAGATTCTCCTAAGGACTCTAAAGAGTGCCGATATTTATGGAGAGTTCATACAACAGTAAAATACCGTTTGCTTTTATAAAGGTTTTTTAGGATCTTGCAAGAACTTGTTTGACATTTAATTGGAAAACCCAAGCATACAGTAAAGCAAAGAAAAAAGAAGGGCTCAGCAGCGATACATGGATACAGAAGAAAAGGCAAGTGAAATTGCAAAATTTATAACCGAAACCCTCATGTCTGACGAGATCGTCCCCAGTTTGTTTGCCAGCAATTTAGACGACCGTTTAGGAATCTTCAATGGCTCCCTAAAACGCAGCATCCAAACTCTATGGGCACAAAAAAACAACAATTTGGATCCAGGACGACAAAGAGATGTTCGTCTACCCTTGCGACTTATAAAAACTGCCAATCGCTCTACACCGGAAGACCAACTACGGCTTTTCCTACCAGAAGAAAAGATCATCTTCAACCAAAAAATCTTTCGCAGTATCCTAGAAACAGTCAACTTCGGCAATTTATCGGCCCCATTGGAAAAACAAGTCATTTCTCGCTTAAAAACGGAAGCTATAGGCCTGAGTGACCAAGAAGTTCTTATCTATTACAACCTAATCAAGTGGAGTTCGCGCGGCAACCAAAGCTCCTCTTCCTCTAGTGCACAGGCAGAAGAAGAAAACGAAGAAGAAAACTACCAATTGTATGCCGCTTCCGTTGTCGAAAATGTCGACAAACAACTCGTTTCGATGGACAGATTGATCTTACACAATGAAAATCGCAGAATATCACAAGACCTTCTCATCCACTCCGTTGTAAACAAAGTCGAATCACAACGCTTTTCGATGAAAGTTGCACGTGTAATTTCAGGTAGCTACAACGAGAATAAGGTCTTTGTCAACTTAATCAAAAGCTACCTCACACTAGTTTCTGATGACTGGGGTGTACAATACGACGAAACGGTCGCCTACTTTACCATTTATATGCTGTTGTCAGGAGCCGATGCGCAGATTATCAAATCAGACCAAGTGTCACGCACCTACCAAAAGTTTCTCCTCACTGGAGCGACGCGTCTAAAAAGTGCCATCATCGCCAATATCAAGTTCCTCTACTTATTTGTTACAATTCTTGCCTCGCAAATCATCGAAATCAATAAAAAGTTTGTTTCTTGTCCGCAAGAACAGCAAGAAAAACTCATCAAGCTCTATGCCTCGCAAGAAAGACAGGCTATGATTGTCAACAATGCCTCCAATTTCGCCCTAAAAAAGGTCGAATGCCCACGTTCGGATCTATTTGATGTCAGCAAGCATATCAAATCTTTCCTCGGAAAACACCCCAATATACTCAATACAGATATACTCTTTCGTGCCAAATATTGATAGGATAAGAAAAAGAAATGATACTGGAAACTAACTCTAAATTTCGCTCAGTCATCAAAATACTGGATTTCATCAACCCTTATGTAGTAACCGTTTCTATCATCGGGCTTATTTTAGAATTCACCTTCATGGGTCGAGGCTTTTTACTAACCTTCAATGCCTTCATCGATGTGTTTTTTGTCTTTGACTTCCTGATTCGCTTATTCGGTTACAAAGACCGTAAGAAATACTTTTTCGATGGCTATGGCTGGGTTGACTTACTGGCCGCTGTTCCTGGTTTCGCGCTACTTTTCGAGCACGTGCCAGGACTTTTCAAGATCTTCAAAATCTTACGTATCGGGCGCTTCTTCAAGATCGTCCGTATTTTGCGTTTCTTGCGTATCTTCAACTTCCTCAAGAAGATGAAAGAAGATTCCCCTTACGTACAAGAAAGGATCATGAAAATTGGTGTAGTAATCGTTCTCACCCTTGTTGTATGCATTGGCTTAGTAGACCTATTCATGGATAGGACCTATGCATCGCAAAAACGCTTAGTCATTGAAAACCTACAGAAAAATAATATTTCTGCCGCTCGCGCCCTAGAGCTTACCTTTCCCGATGGCATTATCTGTTACCGCGAAGGAAAACAGTACTACTCCAAAGACAATACCTCTATCCAAGCCAATGAGTGCGATTCGCACGATTCCAAGTTCAGTAAGCTGTACCCTCACTTATTAGAGGTACATTTCGATCAGGGAGAGAGTTTTGTCCTATTGGAAGACAAAGACTACCTGAATGGAAAAAACAATGTGATGCTCTCCATGATTGTAGGGCTTATCAGTTTGATCTCTATTGTTATCTTCTACATAGGTTTCATTTTAGCCAAGGACATCAAATTGGTAAACCTAGTAGTTGACTCTATTGATGCCGATGACTATATGCTACTCCTCAATGAAGGACAGAACTATATGGAAGAAGACGGTGAGTTCCACCACCATACAGGTGATGATGAGATCCACGTCCTTTTCAAAATGGTCAACAAACTCATTATAGAAAAAAACCTAGACAGTGGTATGCTTGGCGGTGGTGGTGAGATGGATCTAGGAATGTCCTTCAAAGACCTTCCTTCCGATGGTAGTATGGATATGGCTGGCGGCTTAGACTCATACGGTAGTGAGATGGGTATGCCTGCTGGTGGTGCAGGAGGAGCAGACCTAGGTGACATACGTGAAATCATCCGCCAAGAAAACGATATGTTGAAAGAAGAGATCTCTGCTATTGTAGCTGGTACTAGTGGTGGTTCTGGCTTTAACAGTGATCCCCTTGGCCTAGACAGCTCCATTGCAGAAGTAGGAGACTCCTCAGGTGTAGACTTCAACCTATCCGACATCAAAGAAAGCATTCGCGGACTCAACGAAGAATTGAAAGAGGATATCCTTTACGAAATCGTTGCAAAATTGGAAGAAAGCCAGAAACAAGTAGCCATCAACTCTATCAAGCTAACTTCTAAAGGCATAGTGAATTATCTCAATAAAAATATTCAAAAATAAATATGCGACTCATTCACAGCCTATTCGTTATCCTGCTTGCTTGTACATTTTTGCTAACTGGCATAGACGCTTCTCCTTTGAAAGTAGAAGGGAAAATGTTGGCTATGCGTAGTAGCAAGGACATACCTACCCGCAAGGCCTGCGATCAGATCGTCACTTTCTTTAAAAAAAAGTTTAAGAATTCCTGTCCAGGCCAGTTGGTAGGAGAGAGCAATACCAAAACAACTAGACTGGACTTTCTACTCTGCCGCTGCCATAAAAACAGTTGTATCTTACGCTACACCGCAGACTGCCAAGACGACAGGGAAGAAATTGCTGGGACATCGATAACCATTACACGTGATATGCGGATGCCGGTGCTCATTCGGTAAGCTTCTGGATTTGTTCCTCTTCAGAAAGTCCCTTACCGCTTTTCTTCAACTCCTCCTCTAACTTCTTCTTTTCCTCTTGCAATCTCTTCAACTCAGCTTCTAATTTGCGGTTGGTATCATCTCCATCGTCATCATTCTTTTCTTCTTCCTTCTCTTCCTCCTGCTCTTCTTTTTCTTCCTTGGCCTCCTCTTCTTCTTTCTCCTTCTCCTTCTCCTTTTTTTTCTTTTTCTTACGTTTTTTCTCTTTCTTGGGGACTGGCTCACGGTAGATCACCTTACCTTCAAAACGTTCTGCGAAGAGGGTAAAGAACCAACCAATCGCAAAGCCGATGAGCAAGCGGACATGGAACATCGGTCCCAAGTCACGAAAATGTCCGCCAATTTCTTTGCCTGCATAGACGACTAAGAAAATATCATTGTACAAAGTGTAGAAGCAATAGAATAAGGTAGGCAAGCCGATACAGTAGAAAACAAATTTCATGGAGAAACACCTATTTCCAACTCCACTTGCTATGTAAAAATTATGCAAGTGGAAAAAAACGAGCAAGCACTCGCCTCCCTGTGGCCGTGAAATACTAGCAATCCTGCCTGGTGTCTCTATCGGAATCTCATATATATTTACAAAAGCCTTCATAGGCAATTCTCCTCGTAATAGTTATTTTTTATGATAGTCAATCTTTAGGTGATCTCTTAGAATGGTAGATAGATGGAAAGAGTAGACGAAACACATCTATACCATTTAGTGAGGAAAGCATAAGCATGGGTGGCATTACAGGAGCAATCGAACTTAAGAACACCTATCCCAGAAGCCATTTTGCCATCAGGCGTCTCAAAGCGATGGCAGAGGCAATCAAACACCGAGGACCAGATAAGAGTACTATTTGGCACCAGAATGGCATAGCTATGGCCGTCAACCGCTTAGAACTACGTGGCGGTATTCGTGGGAAGCAACCCCTCGCTGATGCTAACAAACAAATCTTTGTAAGTGCCAACGCAGAAATCTACAATACAGAAGAGTTGAGCCAAACAGTGGGTATGCCACGTACGATACAATCCGACACAGAGCTTTGGCCCTCTTTGTATTTAAAATATGGGGAAGATTTATTTGGTTATATTAATGGACAGTTCGCTGTTGCTATCTACGACAGCCGCGACCAAAGTCTACTACTAGCACGGGATAGGCAGGGAATCTTACCATTGTACTACACTGTTGCGGGCGATTGGCTACTCTGGGGTTCTGAAGCCAAAGCACTACTAGCTTCTGGTCTTGTCACACCCGAAGCCGATCTTTCTGGTATCAACCATATCTTTACATTCTTTGCTTCTGGGAGCAGTACTACCTGCTTTAAAAACATTTCCTCGATCCCTACTGGTTCTTATCTAAAAATCAAAGAAGGAAGATTTTCCGAACACAGCTACGCCCGATTTCGCTTTACAACACAAATCAGAAAAAAGAAAAAACAAATCATTTCTGACTCTACTGAAATCCTACAAGATTCCGTAAAAATACGTATGCAAGCAAATGATCCTGTTGGCTTCTATTTGAGTGCTGGTCTCGACTCCAGCCTCCTTGTAGGCATTGCTGCAAAGCTCAGCAAAAATGCGGAGGATCTGCAAACCTTTGGTCTTGCCTTCGACAAAGGTTTGGATGAATGTGTACAGGCAGAGCAGACAGCCACTGAAGCAGGTGCCCCATTGCACTGTCTCTATGTAGACGAAAAAGATCTATTCTCTGCCTTGCCTAGAGTGATAGGCGCGTGCGAGAACCCTATCATGGATACCAGCACAGCTGCCTTTTTGCTACTAGCCGAATTTGCCCGCAGCCATGGCTGCAAAGCCGTGATCACAGGGGAAGGTGCTGATGAACTCTTCGCCGGTTATCCTTGGAATCGCTTATGGAATCTACCAGGCTCAAACTTTTTCATGTACATTTTGGGAAGGATGGCGACTCCCGATATAAAGAGCAAAGCTCTGGCAAAACACCTTGGCAGCAGAAATTTTGCCATGTTGCATATCTACAATACCATGTACAGGGCCAGACAACTCTTTTACTCGCAAGATATGTTGGCGCAGTTGCAAGAGGTAAATCCCTTTACTGGTCTAGGAATCGAGATAGATGATTTGCGCAAATACGACTCTTTTCATAGGTCCATTGCCATCCAAAACCAACTTATGCTGAGTGGCCACCTACTCTCCAGCAAAGGGGACAGAATCGGCATGCATTCGACCTTAGAAACCAGATATCCCTTTCTCGATAAGCGTTTTGTCGAATTGGCAAACAGCCTATCCCCTGACTACAAAGCAAAAGGCCTCCAAGGTAAGTGGCTACTCCACCAAATCGCTTACAACCTAGGGCTTCACGAAACAGCTAAGTTGCCAAAGACTATGTTCAAAACCCCTCCTATTTGCCAAATGCAAAACCAGCCTATTTGGGTCGAAGAACTCCTAAGTCCGCCTTCGCTAGCAAAGACAGGTTATTTCTCAGCGAAAAAGGTTGCCATTGAAAAACGAGTGCAGCAAGTAAAAGCTGCAAACTCTATTAGAAGGTATGCAAGCGATGGAGCATTCACCGCAGTGGTTATGACCCAACTCTGGCACCACATGTTCTTAGGAGGTGGTTTGTGCTCTCTACCAAGTTTGGATCTAGATACTGCTCATCTAGCGGCAAGGCATGTATCGTAAATTTTCTATAATGCTTTCTTCAGAATTTTTGGCGATACAAAAAAAGCCAGTCTAATTCTTTAGCCAAACCACTTGGTAGGGGGTTAGGGAATGTTTGCCTGCCTGGTAGGTTTTGCTCGTTATGATATCAATAAAAGGTTTCTCTAAAATATGCGAGAGGTCGACTTCTATAGTAGAAGCTGTAAAATTGTGAATTGCAAAAATGACCTCTCCGCTTGTAGCATCTTCCCTGCGAATGGCAAAGATATCCTTACCAAAATCCAGAAAGGTGAAGCTGGCAAATGGGTCAAATGCTTTCTGCTTAATACGAATAGCGATAAGTTGTTTGTAAGCCTCAAAGATTCCCTTACGCAAACTCCCCTCTTCTGCCAACTCTTCTTTGATATTGTCAAAGTTCAGCTTTTCACGGTTGATAGAACGATTCACCCTTGTTTTTCTAGCTGCCTCGTGGTAATTCCTCGAACCTACTAAAGAATGAAAGTAAATCCCTGGTACACCCGGCATCGCAAGTGTAACTGCTTGTGAGAGTAGCATTCTTTGCATGCGAATTTCATCGTCCTCTTTAGGGTCGGTGAGAATATCAATATAACTGCAGTTAAGTTCATAGGGAGACTTGCTTGCATTGCCAATAGCACGGTAAGATACCAAACCACCGTGCGTTTGGCAGGACTGGATCAAAAAGTCCAACTCCTCATCATCCAAGATTCCATTCACAGCGCGAACACCTACTCCATCATGGCTTGCAGTAAAGTTAAAAAAGCAAACCCTATCGCTAGGTAAAACAAGCGTTTGTGCCCACGCAGTCAATTTACGGGTATCTCCACTTAAAATGGAATAGGCTAAAAGAGGTGGTAGCGTGAAGTTGTACACCATTTGTGCTTCGTCATCCCCTTTGCCAAAATACGATATATTTTCCTTGTGGGGGACATTGGTTTCTGTGATTATAAATATTTCTGGTGCGACTTCATGGATCACCTTACGCATCAATTGGATGAGTTCGTGTGTCTCTGGTAGGTGAACACAGTTGGTCTCCAAATTTTTCCAAATAAATGCGATAGCATCCAATCGCAGTAGAGATGCCCCCTTCTCTACGTAAAACAAAAGTACATCCAGAACTTTTACTAACAATTTATAGTTCGCGTAATTTAGGTCTACCTGATCACGGCTGAATGTTGTCCAAATATTTCTTTCCTTGTCATGAGTATCTACAAACTTGGAAAGCAGCGGCGATGTGCGTGGTCGTACTACCTCGCTCAGATCAGATCTTGGGTCCATATCTATAAAAAAATCTTCGTAGTCGGGGTTGTTTGCCAGGTATTCTTGGAACCAACCACTGAACTGGCTCATATGGTTTATCACACCATCAAACATCAATCTATGCTTCTTTTTCAGCTTTAAAATATCATTCCAAGAGCCTTTTAACGGGCACACTCCTTTATAATCCACGATCGAAAAACCGTCGTCGGAAGAATAAGGATAGAATGGCAAAATATGAACCGTATTGATATAACCTTCGACGTACTCTTGTAAGAAGCGATCCAAGGTGGCAAGTGCAGTCTCTCCAGCATGAAAAACTTGGTCACCATATGTGATTAAAATAACGTCTTTTTCACTCATTGTGTAAGGATTGCTTTCGATCCTATTTTTGTAAGCACTTATGAGTGCTTCTACCTCGGTATAGGCCAAGTAAGCGTCTTCTTCGCTATATAGGAACTGGAGTGATTTTTTTATGGCAGGGTAACTCACCATTATTTATTATCCTCTTTGACAATATTGATAAATTCTTCTGAGATGCCAGGAATGACTGAACGGACACTTATCCAAGCCGAAAGGGACGGAACACCGGTGGAATCTTCTAAAAAGTTGTCGCAGGCTTTCTTAAATGCTTTTTCAAAGATCTCTACTGTTTGGATTTCCTTTTTGCGATCAAACACCAAACCATTGATGCGAGAGACGGCATCGTATTTGGCGATAGCTTTTCTCGCCTCATGCGAATAGCACTCCCGTACTGTCATTAAGGATTCCCTGGAGAAGATATTGCCAGTTTGTGACATGATTTGGAATAACGTTTGGGCAATGTCAAAGATCATCTTAGCGATACCACCATTCAAATTGCCCGTATCTTCGGAATTCGTGAGTTCTTGGTGCTTGTGTTCATAAGTATCCATGATTTCTGTCTGGCATATCCTGCGTACAGAAGTGTTGTCATATACTTCACTGAGTGTTGAAACCTCCAAACCCCAAGTGGGTGAAATGCGGATGCCCCTAGCCAGGGTGCGAATGAAGGCAAACTCACCAGACAGCACATAACGAAAACTATCCATATACTCCAAATATTTGCTGTTTCCATAGGTCATTCGCAGTGCTCGGACCAAAGGAGAAAAGAACAGACGAGTAGCTCTACCGTGCAACTTGTCGGTAACTCTGGAATAATAGCCTTTGTTGAATTCAAAATCTAAAGCAGGATGCACTATAGGATAAAACAATCTGGCGGGAACCGCTCTGGTATAGTTGACAATATCACAGTCGTGTAAGGCGAAGGCATAGGCGTTGGTATCTGAAAGTGCATAGCCTAGTATAGTCCAAACATTCCTACCCTTACCCTTGATACGGATGCTATGAAACCCCTCATCGTCAAATTTTTGGTAGAGATTCTGCATGTTTTCTCCATCATTCCAAAGAATGTCAACTTTAACCTTTAGATCTGACATAATAGCTTTGACATTTTCAAATTGTTCTCTTGTAGCTGCATCAAGGCCAAGGATAATTTTATAGAGATACTTAACTTCTTTCAACTCTTTCAGAATGGTTTGCATTGCTGGGGTTTCAAATTCTGAATACAATGCAGGCAATAATAATACCATATTATGCCTGCGAGAAAACTTTTCCAATTCCCGTTCTATGTCTTCGACATTTCTATCGGAAAGGTTTTGTAGGGTGATGATTGAGCCGTTCTGAAAAAAATCTGCCATTAGTTTCCTTTGAATTTGGGACTTTTTATTAGGATTACAAAGTCCATTACATTTGTTCCGGTTGCACCGGTTGTAAAATCATAGCCAAGTTGGCTAAAAAATAAGTAACTATTGCTCTCTTGCAAATAGCTGTTAGGGTCCAGACCGTGCTGTTGTATTTTCTCTTGTAAAAAAGGATCGAGGAAAGCCCCAGCAGCGGGGGAATTGCCATCAATTCCGTCACTCCCTGCACAAAGAACCCAGAAATCCTCTTTGTTCGGCAAAGTAAGAAACAACCTAAGAGCTAATTCTTGGTTTCTTCCCCCTTGGCCACCTTTTTTGGGCTTGGTAACACTTTCTCCACCAAACAATAGACACAATTCTTCTTGATCCTTATAGTCCTCTACTGTCTTTACAATAAAATCAGCGCAGGCTTGTGAACTGCCTTGTAAAGTTGTAGTGATAATTTTTGTGACAATATCCTCTTTAGCCAAATCCTGTTTCATAGCTTTTAAAGCTATTTGGTTATTACCAATAATAAAATGTTTGAACTTTTTATCGAGCATAGGAGCAGAACCAATTGTTTCAAACCTATCCCCTACCACATCACTCAGAACCAAAACGGCTCCACTTGCTTTTGTCAAAGCTGCTAATTTGCCACCTTTTGTGGTCGAAAGAGATTTTCTAACTGTATTAAGGGCAGTGATGTCTACCCCACAGGTTAACAACGCCTGTGATATTTTCGTAAAATCTTCTAGACACAACTGGCCGATAGGTTCTTCCACCATAGCAGAAGCCCCTCCCGATAGCAAAAAGATTAACAAATCCTTTTTAGTATGCTGCGCAAATTCTTTTTTCATTTTTTGGGCAGCCAAAATACTCTTAGCACTGACGATTGGGTGGGTGCTGGTAAAGTGTTCTGCGTGTTTCAAACTGCCTTTTTGGTGAGAAATGACTAGACCACCATGAATCCTCTTACCTAAAATTTTTTCAGTTACCTGTGCCATCTGCAATGCAGCCTTGCCAACTCCATAGAGATACAAATTCCCTGTTTTGTTTAGATCGTATTTTTCTTTAGCAATGTAGAGAAAATTCCCTTTTACTAGGATATTCTGCTTGATGATCGTTTTTGCTTGGATACTGGCAATCGCCGTAAAGAAGAGTTCTTCTAAAAAATCTTTATTCATAATAATTCCTGGAGGATTGTTTCATTCCAACCTTTTGCTCCTGGCCAACTAGACCTTTTTGCTTTGGGATAGTCCAGAAAGGTGTCATCGTGCCTTTTGATGGCAATTGGAACATCTACCGCTGCCAAAAGAGATAGATCGTTTTGGCTATCTCCAAGACCAATGGTTTTGATACTTGCAAACTCCCTACGGAAAACTTGGTTTGCCTGTTCGACAGCAAGACCCTTGTCCTGCTTTTCGCCAATTAGGTGGAAAAAACGTCCTCCCTGGGTAATCTTGATCTCGTACGTTTTGGCCAGACTTACCAGTTGTTGCAAAAGCTGCTTATCTTGTAGCAAGAACGGCTCGCTAAACTCTCGTGTTTTAGCGTAACTAGCGAGCTTTAGATTCAAACCCGTATGCTTAGCAACCTCTTCTACTGTCATATCAGAAAAACCGAAAAGTCCGTATTCTTCTTTGTGCTGCCTGTAAAAATCTAAAATTTTAGCATATTCTAGACCGAGCTGTAAAACTTTGTACTGAGAAATTTCTGGTAACTCTAGCTGGCTATAGTGCTCTTGTGGAAAAAAAACGGCAGCCCCATTTTCTATGATAAAGGGAGATTGGATTGCAACTTTATCGCGTAAAAGTTCTACTTCCACTCTTGTCTTACTTGTGGTAAAGACCAAGGGAATTTTGCGTAGTTTGATGAGTTCTATACTTTCTCGGCTCTCCTCGAAAGAGTAATTGTGATGGTTTAAAAAGGTACCATCCAGGTCAGTATAGATAATCAATTTTTCCATATTAATGTTGCAGACCTTTAAAACCCTATAAAAAGAGCTTTAAGCATAGAAGTTGTTATCAATATACTTTCGCTTTGCTGGACTACAAATACAGCCTCTACCCTTAGAGACTGTATTTTACAGTTTTATTTGTATTCTGCGGATTCTTTGATAATGTAAGAACTGATCTCGTTCTTTTGGATTTGGCTTGTACCTTCGTAAATTGCAAGAATCTTTGCATCGCGGAACATTTTCTCTACAGGGTATTCTTTGGTGAAACCATAACCACCATGAACTTGTAAGGCATCTGTAGCTACTTGCATAGCAATTTCTGAAGAATAGTATTTGGCAATTGCTGAGAATTTTGCTGATTCAGGGTGTAATGCATCTGCATACTTTGCTGCTTTGTAAGATAATACGCGTGCTGCTTCTATTTTCACCAACATATCGGCCAACATATGATTGACTGCTTGGAAATTGATAATTTTCTTACCAAATTGCTCGCGCTGGCGTGCATATTTGGCTGCCTCCTGATAAGCTCCAATGGCAAGACCTACACCAGAAGCGGCAATGATAGGACGAGAGGCATTCAATGTTTTGATTGCATGGATAAAACCTTGGTTTTCACGTCCTCCCACTAGATTTGCTGCGGGAACTTCCATATTTTCCATGATCACCTGTCGGGTGTGAGAGCAGCGAATGCCTAGTTTGTTCTCCAATTTTCCAAAGGAAAGACCAGGGGTATCTTTTTCTACGATAAAGCAAGAAATCCCCCTTGCACCTCTCTTACGGTCAGTCATAGCGAAAATGGTATAAACATCGGCTACACCAGCGTTGGAGATCCACTGCTTGGTTCCATTCAGAATATAGCTGTCGCCTTTTTTGTCAGCATAGGTAGAAAGAGCAGGAACATCGGAGCCAGCACCCGGTTCGGTAAGTCCAAAGGCTGCGATCTGTGTTCCTGCGGCAAGCCCGGGTAAGTATTTTTTCTTTTGTTCTTCTGTTGCTCCAAATTCAATTGGCAATGCACCTAGCTTACTGGCGAACATAGCAGTAAATACACCTAGACAATATTGAGAAACCGTTTCTGCAAGTAAACCACTAACAAAACCACCCACACCTAAACCACCGTATTCTTCGTCAAACATTACTCCGAACAGACCAGCTTCTGAGAATTTTTCAAATATTTTATGAGGAAACTCTTCGTGTTCGTCAAGATGCTCTCTTTGTGGAATTACTTCGTTACGACAAACGTCATGAGCAAGATCAACGATACCCTGTGCAGTTTCATCAATTGTAAAATCTAATAAATTATTCGCCATCTTTCTTCCTTATACTATCAATAGTTTATTAGTACCTAGTATTTTGAGACAGCATTGCTGACAACCCGTTTCTTTTCAAGTGTAGATTCTTATCCGACTGGGTTCTCGCTCTTTTTTTGATAGAATTCTAGCAAAAATTGCG
>JBCCIA010000084.1:0-16721 GCA_039028475.1 Spirochaetota bacterium
AAGATTAATATTAGATCATAGATACTTTTGTTCTCTCTTAGTCTGCGTCTTAGTAAAAAAATCAATAGGATGATACATACCAAAGGCCACAAAAAAAATATAAAAAGAAAAAAGAATGCATCTTCTGTGGTAAGTCCATGAGCAAATAAACAAATCGGCTGTAGAAATGTAGTGAATAGAAGAATCGATTTAAGTCTGTCCATATGTATAATTCCTTTTACTCGCAAGTTTTTATGAGAATCATTTATCTAATAGAGTCTTGCATTCAAAAAAAATTGTAGAAATTTACTTTTGGATCATTTTTATTTTGCTAAGTTTCTTTCAATGGAACAAGAGGATAATTCTACTCACTCATGAGTGCTCTCATTTAACTGGAAATCGACACTTCGACTTTGGATTATACTCCACGAACCGAAGTGTCAAAAATAATCCTATTCTTCTAATTCCTCACGTATATGCTTTATGATCGCGTGGGCGAGCTTGCGGTAGCGAATGCGGCGTTTGCGGGAATAGTTGCCTGGTTTGCTGGCTCTGTCTATGCAGACGGTGAGTCTGTCGAGAATACCTTTGAGGTCGAAATCATCTGTGTGTCCCATATTTGGAACCTCCTGTTGTGTAATGTAGAGAATACACAAAGGTACACAAAAGACTTGACTCGCTGTATGGGCGTAGAAGTCTGAGAGGGCACCTTTGTGTGTTGTTTTCTCAGCTCGGAACTTGTTTGATCGCTGGGACCGAGCTGGGAGCTTTTCACATAAGTACATTTATAGTTAATATGTACTTAGGTAGAATGGTAAGGGCAAAAATTTTGTCTACTACTTTTTTGGCTTATTGGGTTTTGATAAGCATATTCAAAAATAAAACCCTACAAATACAAAATCACCCCCCCATAATCAACTCATAGAAAGGATGTCCTTTGATCGTCTCATAGTAGTCTTGCGAGAAGAGTTCTTTGATTTCTTCGTCTGTGCCATAGTGTTCAAAAATTACATGCAGAAGTTCTTTGTCTTGCTGTCTTACCAAATGCCCTTTCATTTGTTTGGCTAATATATCTGCGAGGCGGATGATTCTATCGACGTCTTTTACGTTGCCTAAGGATTGCAAGGCAAATTTCTGGTTGCGAACGGTATTTAAAAAATGCTGTGGTAGCTTCCAGACTTCAAAAACCTTTTTACCGATTTCTACAGAGTTGGTACCGAATTCTTCTTGTTCGATTTCATAGATGGTTTTGATTCCAGTTTTATAAGCACCAAGAACTTCTTTGTACCTTTCGGGAAAGTTCATCGCCAGTACCATCATACCTATGCGGTAGAGTAGGGCATGTAAAAATATCTCTTCACGAAATTGTTTTTTATTGAGGGGAGTTGCGATATCAAAACCTACCAGTGCAGTCAATACTGGGAGTTCTAAAAGATAGTAGGTAAACAACTCGCCTTTGATATTCTTTTGCACATTGCGGAAGTGCTGTAAGGTAATAATATTGCGTACGTTTTTCACTCCCATAAGAGTGATGGCATCGTGGATGGTTTCAATTTTTCCCTGCCGTCCATAAAAAGCCGAATTTGCTATGCGGATGATATTGGCACAGATTCCTTTGTCAGGACCTATCAATTGTTCTAAAGCATCGATACCATTTTCTACCATATCTACATTGAATAGCAAAACTTTGTTGATGACTGCGGGCAGGCTTGGAATTTCTAATTCACTGAGATTGATACGGGTATCTGTTTTCTGCGCAATTGTCTTAGGGAGCATGTCGTGTCTTCCCAAGGCTTTTGCGAGCTTCTCTCGTAGTTGTTCTTTGACAATGGGTTTGACGATCATCTGCCGTATGTGCAATTGGTAGAGCTTGTTGATGAATTCTGGTTCGGTATGGCTAGTAATTACAATGATGATAGTATTTGGTGCTAGGGCTTTGAGCTCTTGGATCACCTCTAATCCATTTTTACGCGGCATTTCATAGTCTAAAAATAAGATTTGCGGCTTATTCGGGGTAAATTTAAAGAGATTGATAGTTCTCAGCCCATCTTCGCCTTCGGCCACAACCTTGAAGCCGTCTTGTAAGAGAAACCTCTTGAGAAGCATTCTCTCGATTGTGGAATCATCTGCAATGATGACTTCAATGGGCTTTTCTGTTTTTGGGTCAACCCCTAAGGGAACTTGTGGTTGGTTTGGCTTTTCTGCTTCCAACATAAACCTGCCTTCCTAAATTTAAAGTATGAGTGAGAGATATACTGTATAAATATACGATTTTTGCAAGATTTTTATTCTGGAAACGTATCTGATAATTTTGCTAAGAGCGGCAAAAAGTTCTAACAAGTAGAAGAAATCATTCTCCCCGGATCAATTCATAAAAGGGGTGTTCTTGGATCATTTCGTAGTATTCTTCGGCAAAAAGTGCTTTTAGCTCATCATCTGTTCCATAATACTTAAAAATTTCCTGTAGTAAATCTTCATCATTCGAGCTTACCAAATGTCCACTCATCTCTCTAGCTAGAATGTCTGCCAAACGGATGATTCTATCGGTATCACTCACGGAGGATAAAGAGTCTAAAGCAAATTTTTGTTGGCGTACCGTATTCAAAAAATGAACTGGGAGCTTCCATACTTCAAAGACCTTGGTTCCAAGCTCTATAGAGCTTATGCCAAACTCTTCTTGTTCAAATTCATAGATGCTTTTGATACCTGTTTGGTATGCTTTGAGGACATCTGTGTACCTTGCCGAGAAATTCATGCCAAAAACCATCATTCCGATGCGGTAGAGCAGTGCGTGTAAGAAAACCTCTTCACGAAACTGTTTTCTATTGAGAGGGGTGGCGATGTCAAAGGCGATGAGTGCGGTCAATACGGGAAGTTCCAACAGGTAGTAGACAAATAGTTTTCCTTGGAGAGTTTTCTGCACATTGCGAAAATGTTGGAAGATGACAATATTGCGTACATTTTTCACTCCCATAAGGGTGAGCGCGTCGTGGATGGTTTCGATTTTCCCTTGCCTGCCATAAAAAGCAGAGTTGGCAATGCGGATGATGGTGCTACAGATTCCTTTATCAGGACTTATCAACTGTTCTAAGGCAACGGTTCCATTTTCTACAAAGTTTACATTGAATTGTAAAATCTTGTTAATCACTGTGGGTAAGCTGGGAATCTCTAACTTGCTTAGGTTGATGCGGGTATCCGTTTTTTCTACAATTGTTTTAGGTACTACATCATCTCTTCCCAGAGCTTTTGCCAGTTTTTCCCTGAGCTTCTCTTTTAAAATGGGTTTTACAATCATCTGGCGTATCTGCAATTGGTGTAGCTTGTTGATGAACTCCGGCCGGGTATTGTTAGCGATTACGATGATAATGGTATCAGGTGCTAGCATTTTGAGTTCCTGGATCACTTCTGCACCTTTATTGCGCGGTATTTCGTAATCGAGAAATAAGATTTGTGGTTTCTTGGGTGGGAATTTAAACAGGTTGATTGTTTGTAATCCGTCTTCCCCTTCACCAACGACATCAAAACTATCTTGCAAAAGTAGCCTTTTCAGGAGCATTCTTTCGATTTTAGAATCTCCAGCAATGACTACTTCAATGGCTTTCTTACTCTTGGGGTTGATTCCCAAAGGAATTTGTGCTTTTCTCTGCTTTTCTGCATCAAACATACTTTGCATCTTGTTTACTCAGGTTTTTCCTTAGTATTGAGGATTTATAGTAGAGAGAGCAGTGCCAAGCAAAAAATAACTCATCCCTAATTAAATTATTTTTTGCTTTACAGAGAAGTCCTCATGAGTAGGCTAGCCATAGTTTTTGCTTTGGTTGTTTGCACTTCTAATCTCTCCAGCATAAAAGAGGGTCTTAGGTGCTTTAGTTGGTTTCATTTGTCGTTCAAAGAAGATATTAATACCTTTTTAGAAGCAAACCTCAAGAAGCCCCTCCAGGTTTTTCATTTAGAGGTTAGAGATAAGAATTCAAACTTTCTCATCCAAGTCGTTTTGGATAACTTAGAAAACAAATACGGCTCTGCTACTGTAGACCAGTGTGCGCAGGTATCCAGAGATTTACGTGATTTTCTGGATGAGAAATACGAAGAATACAATTATACTTTACAGGTATCTTCAGCGGGAGCAGAAAGAGAGTTAAAGCTCCCTGCGGAATTAGAAAGATTCAAAGGTCTTCTGGTAAAACTCAAGCTGGCAAATGAAGCGGAGAACTTGGAAGTAAAGGTTGTTCGCATCTTGGAAATACATGATGGAATGCTGGATGCGGAGTTGTGGCAAAAGAAGAAGCGAGGGAAACCTCCTGGTACAGTAACAATACCAGTGAAAGATATTTTAAGAGGAAATTTGTATTTAGACATATAATATGGCAACAAAACAGCAGATTACAAATGACATTAATTTATTCGATGCGATTCAGCAATTTTGTGCTGACAAGGGGCTTTCACGCGAAGCTGTATTGGATGTCATAAAAGATTCGCTGGTTACGGCTTACAAAAGAAGGCTAAACATTGATCCAGAATGTGAAGATATTTCTGTGGAATTCAATGAAAAGAATGAAGTCGTGATAGTCGTTTCCAAAGAAGTAGTTGATTTGGAAACAGAACTAGGTCCTTTGCAGATCTCATTAGCCGATGCACAGGAAATCGAACCAGAAGTCGCTTTAGGTGATTCTGTCGCTGTTCGTGAAAAACCTGTACAGCTATCGCGAATTGTGTCCAACCAAGCCCGTCAAATGGTCTTTCAAAGGTTGAAAGAGATGGAGCGAGAATTGCTGTATGATGAATACAAAGCAAAAGAAGGCGAGTTGACACATGGTTTTTTCCAGCGCTGGCGCAACCGCGATACCATGAGTATCGACCTTGGAAAGGTAGAAGCGATTATGCCTCGCAAGGAACAGAGTCCTGGAGAAAGATACAAGCAGGGTGATAGACTGAAGGCTATCATAGCCAAAGTAGAACTCAAGCGGGAACGTTCACGGGAACCAGGGCCTATTATCACCCTTTCGCGTGCATCTGCTGATTTTGTCAAAAAATTGTTTGAAATGGAAATTCCTGAGATATATGATGGTTTGATAGAAATTGTAGATATAGCCCGTATGCCTTCTTATCGAACTAAAATCGTCGTACGTGCCAATCGTAGTGATATTGACCCGATTGGAGCCTGTGTAGGAATGAAGGGTGTTCGTATCCAGTCGATTGTGCGGGAGTTGGGCAATGAACGCGTTGATATTATACAATATACGGAGAATGTTGCAGATTTTATTACCAATGCAATTTCTCCCGCAAGACCTGTTGATATACGGGTAGATTACGAGAAGAGAGAGGCAATTGTTGTGGTAGGCGATGACTCGAATATTCGCCAAGCGATTGGTCCCAAACACGCCAATGTTAGGCTTGCCTCGCAGATCAGTGGATACCGTATCGAGATATACTCACAATCGCAATACTATGAAGAGATGTCTTCTCCTGCTGCACGACAGAGTTTGGAGCGTTTGTTCCAACCGCAAACGGAAGAAGTCGTCGATGAGCGTCAAGAGACAATCATCGCTGAGGAAGAAGCTCTTTATGAAGAAGAATACACTGGTGCAACAGACGAAGAAGTGGAAGACGACGAGGAAGCTGGAACTCCTTTAGATGAGATCCCTGGTTTGACCCCTCGTGTCATTGGATTGTTAGAAAGCGGTGGGATCTTAGATGTGGAGTCACTCATCGAGATGCACCCAGATGAATTGGCAAAAGTTACTGGAATAGGCCCTACAACTTCGGAACACATTATGAAGTTGCTCGCTGAATCTGTAGAGTTAGTGGATGAGGAGTCCTCAGAAGAGTAATATAAGGTATTATGGAAGATAAGAATCAAAGTTCAAATAAAACTATAGGAGAAATACTTTCCGGAAAAGATTCTTCTAAAAAACGGATCATCATTAAGAAGAAGTCACGTACTACTTCTACCGGTTCTAAAAATAAGGTCTCTGAGCAACCTAAAACTTTGGAGCAGAAGCTAGCTGAATCCTCACAAAGAAAGCAAGTTTCTCCGCAAAGGCCTAAGAGTGAGCCTTCTGCTCCAGAAAAGTCTGCCAATGACCCAGACAAAAAAGCACCTACAACACCCGTATCACAACAATCTGCTAGTTCTAAAACAAAACCTAAGCAACCTCTTGCAACCATTTTTGAAAAAAACCAACGCAATCCGATTGTTGCAAGACCGACAAAAGTGCAAACATCCACTAGCCAGTCGCGTCCTTCCCAACACCGCGATGATAGAAGAAATTCTAATTATCGTTCTAACAACCAAGGAAACCAACAGAATCGTTCGCAAAACCCAGGCCAAGGACGTAGACCAGGAGGTTTTGGCCAAGGTGGTGGGGCTGTTGATGTAAGACCTCCGCAAAACCAGCAGCAAAATCGCAAGAGAACCTCTTCGCACCACGATAGAAACCGTGAAAAATCGGATGCTCGTTCCCGCGAGAATGCCAAATTCTTTAAGCAATCTTACCAAAAGAAAGTATCGTACACATCTGGCACAAGTGTTCCTAAAGAAATCTCTATCATGGAGAATATCCAGGTTGGTGAGTTAGCCAAGAAGATGAATTTAAAACCCAACGATATCATTGCAAAGCTAATGAAAATGGGCATGATGGTAACCATCAATAATGTGATTGATAGTGATACTGCTACTCTGCTCGCGGATGAATACGATTGCAAAGTAAAGATTGTCTCTCTCTATGAAGAGACTGTTATCCAAGAAGAGGAAGATAACGAGGAAGATCACAGAAACCGTCCACCTGTTGTTACGATTATGGGTCACGTAGACCATGGTAAAACAAGACTTTTGGATACTATCCGAGAAAGTGCGGTCATTGATACAGAATCTGGTGGTATCACCCAGCACATTGGAGCTTACCAAGTCGCAACCGAGCGTGGCAAAATTACCTTTTTGGATACACCTGGTCACGAGGCATTCACCTCGATGCGTGCGCGTGGAACTTCCGTAACTGATATTGTGATTCTTGTTGTAGCAGCTGATGATGGTGTGAAAAACCAAACCGTTGAAGCCATAGACCACGCGAAGGCAGCAGAAGTACCTATCATTGTAGCCATCAACAAAGTTGATTTGGAAACTGCGAATCCTGATAAGGTTATGCAAGAACTCGCCAATTATGGCTTACAGTCTGAAGACTGGGGCGGTGATACAATCATGTGCCAGATTTCTGCAAAGCAAAACATTGGCATTGACAAGCTCTTAGAAATGATTCTGATCCAAGCAGAAATGTTAGAATTAAAAGCCAACCCGGAACGCAGGGCAAAAGGTACTGTAATTGAAGCGAAACTAGACCCAGGCCGTGGCCCTGTGGCTACTGTTCTCATCCAAAACGGTACCTTACAAGTTGGCGATCCTTTCCTGGCTGGTGTGCATTCGGGTCGTATCCGAGCCTTATTCAACGATCACGGCAAACAGGTAAAACAAGCAGAACCAGCTTTCCCGGTGATGATTACTGGTCTCGATGGTGTTCCTGATGCAGGAGACCCTTTTGATGCTATTAAAGATGAGAAGGAAGCTCGGCAGATTTCGCAGCATAGAAAGGAATACGAAAGAATTGGCCAGGCGCTAAGTGTTACAAAAGTTACCTTAGACAATATGAACGAGATCATCCAGAAAGGTGAGCTGAAAGAACTCAAGATCATTATCAAAGCTGACGTGAGAGGTTCTGCGGAAGCTCTGAAAGAAGCTATGGAAAAACTTTCTGGCGATTTGGTGAAACTAAAAGTTATCCATGCTGCCGCTGGTGGTATCATTGACAGCGATGTGATGCTAGCTTCCGCCTCGAATGCAATCATTGTAGGTTTCCATGTTCGGGCAAATCCTCGCACATTGGTACTTGCCGAAAAAGAACATGTAGAAATCAAATACTATAACATCATCTATGATGCCGTCAATGAAGTGAAGTCTGCGATGGAAGGTCTACTAGAACCTGACAAAGTAGAAGAAGTCGTTGGTAAGTTGGAAGTCAGAGATATATTCAAAATATCCAAAGTTGGCAATGTCGCTGGTTGTATGGTTACTTCAGGTAAGATCCAAAAGTCGAATCATATCCGAGTCATCCGTGATAATATCGTTATCTTTGATGGACGCTTGCGGTCTCTCAAACGTGTCAAAGACGATGTTACAGAAGTAAACTCTGGCTTTGAATGTGGTTTGATGATCGAATCTTTCAACGATTTTAATTTGCAAGATGAAATAGAGTCTTACGAAATCAAAACTGTGTCTAAGAAGTTGTAAGAGTTTTTACACAAATACCTTCTTCTAGAGATAGGAAAAAATTATGGATTCTATTCGCAAACAAAGGATTGAGTCGGCTATTGTACGTCTGATTTCTGAGATGATTGTCAGTGGTAAGGTGAAGGACCCACGTGTTGGCTTTGTAACTGTGCATAGGGCTAAAATTAGCCCTGATTTGAACTACCTCAGTGTTTGGGTCACCTCCTATTGTACACCAGCAGAAAAAAGGAAACTACTCAAAGGCTTGCACAGTGCGAGTTCCTTTATACAATCGGTAATTTCGGAACAACTACGCCTACGTGTAACACCCAAGCTGCATTTTCTCTGGGATGATGATTATATCAAAGCCTTAGAGGTAAATGAACTTATTGATAAGTCCGCACCCAAAGAAGAGGAATCGTAACATCCAAGCAGGTTTTTTTCTCTTAGACAAACCTAGTGGACTTACCTCTAGAGCTGCCCTCAACCAAATCAAACGTTCCCTGTCTATTCAAAAAATAGGCCATACCGGAACCTTGGATAAGTTTGCCTCAGGTTTGCAGATCATCCCTTTTGGAGCGTATACATCGTTTGCCGATGCTTTTCTCAAGCAGGATAAAACATACCGTTTTACTGCAAGCTACGGAACTTATACCGATTCTGGAGATTCGCAAGGAGATGTGTTGCGTTCTTGGACAAACGCTGAAGTGGCTGTTTACTACCAAAAAAATCGTTCCGAAATTCTCAGAAGGACGCAAGAGATACAGGAGTGGAAGGAGCAGATTCCTCCCAAAATTTCAGCCTTGAAGGTCGGTGGTAAGAGGCAGTCGGATCTGTACCGTAGTGGAATAAGCTTTGCAAGCAAATCTCGCCCTATGGAAATCTATAAACTGCAAGTGTTGCAGCTTACGGAGCGTGAGTTAGAAGTGGAAATACATGTGAGCTCAGGCACCTATATCCGAAAACTGGTTATGGATCTTTCTGATCTTTTGGGCTTGCCCATGCATGTATCCCGACTCAGGCGTTTGTCTGTGGGGGACTTAGGAATCACACAAGCAAGCACTCTGCAGGATACTTGTGCGGGAAATGCAAGGGTATATTCGGTCACCGAACTTTTGCCTCTCCCGACAGTAGCTGTAACAGCAGAAGAGAAATTAGAAATCCAATATGGACGTTACCTTCCCCATAGCTACCCTTTTAAAAAATTCCTTTTTATAGATGATAAGAGTCAAAAAGTACTTGCCTGGTGTGAGTCAACGAATAAAAAGGAAAATTCTTCCTATAGATACTTAAGAGTTTTTTCAGTTCCTGAATAAAAAATTCTTTATCAAACGAAGTTTTTTAAAATTATGGAGTAAAGGTATTTAATTTAAAATATGATAACGTTAGAACAAAAAAAAACGATAATTGCAGAACATTCCAAGCATGAAAGCGATACCGGTTCTCCGGAAGTTCAAATCGCTCTACTACACCACCGCATCAACGACCTAAACATCCATTTTGCCTCCAATAAGAAAGATTTTCACTCCAGAAGAGGACTCATTCGCCTTGTCAATCAGAGAAAAAAACTTCTGGATTACCTCAAAAATAAGAACTTAGAAAGGTACAGAGAACTTATCAAAAAACTTGGCTTAAGGAAATAATTGTGGGTAGCTCCGCATATTCGAGTAAACACGTACTCGGAACCGAAGAAGTCAGTTTTGAAACCGGAAATTGGGCAAAGCAAGCAGATGGTAGCGTTGTTTACCGAACAGGAAACTTAGTTCTGCTTGCCACTGTCTGTGCTGCAAGTGAAGCCAAAGAAGGACAAGATTTTTTTCCTCTAACATGCGAATACACTGAAAAAATGTATTCTGTCGGCCGTATTCCTTCCGGCTATATCAAACGAGAAGCAAAGCCCAGCGAACACGAAATTTTACTGTCTCGTATCATCGATAGACCGATCCGCCCTCTCTTTCCCGAAGGGTATTTTTGTGAAGTCCAGTTAATTGTAACGGTTCTATCAGCAGACCCAAATGTTTCCATCCAAGGACACGCCTTAAATGCGGCGAGTGCTGCCCTTGCAGTATCTGACATTCCTTTTGAAGCTCCGATTGGCGGGGCACGCGTTGGACGTATCAACGGTGAAATCGTTATAAATCCGCAAAATGCAGCCTTCGAAGACTCTGATCTCGATATGGTAGTGGCTGGGACGGAAGATTCGATCGTTATGATTGAAGGAGAGGCTAAAGAACTCAGCAACGATGAGTTAGTGGCAGCTCTGGGAGAAGCACATACTTATATCAAACAGGTGATTGCCGCACAAAAACAGATCATCCAGGATTTGGGTGTTACCAAGCGTGACGTGAATCTAAAGGTCATCCGCCCGGATTTACAAGACAGTGTCCGCAAGTTAGCTTTTGACAAATTGCAAGTTGCAAATAAAAATTCTGACAAGCATACCCGTAGTTCCGATATCCAAGCTATCAACGATAGTGTTGTGAATAGCCTTTTAGCAGATGGCATGCCAGAGGAAGAGGTCAAAGATGTTAAGAACTATCTGCATGAGTTAGAAGCAGAGGTTGTGCGAGACTTGATCTTTCACGAAGGTTTGCGTGCCGATGGCCGTAAGCTAGAAGAGATTCGTGAAATTACCTGTGAACTCAAGGTATTGCCAGGAGCACATGGTTCTGCTGTTTTTACCCGTGGGCAAACGCAATCTTTGGGAGTTGTTACCTTAGGTACTCTTTCTGATGCTCAAAAATACTCTAATTTTGAAGGCCAAAAAGAAAAAGCCTTCATGCTACACTACAATTTTCCCGCTTATTCTGTTGGAGAAGTCCGCCGTTCTATGGGGCCTGGTCGCCGTGAAATAGGTCATGGAAATTTAGCAGAGCGTTCGTTGAAATCAGTACTGCCTAAATACACCGACTTTCCTTATGTGATTCGTATCGTCTCTGAAATTTTAGAATCCAACGGTTCTAGCTCTATGGCCTCGGTATGTAGCGGTTCTCTTGCCCTAATGTCCGGTGGTGTACCAGTAAGTGCTGCTGTTGCGGGGATTGCAATGGGACTTGTGACTTCTTCTGATGGCGAGTTTGCCATTCTTAGCGACATTGCTGGGATTGAAGACCATTTTGGAGATATGGATTTCAAAGTAGCTGGTACCCGTAAAGGCATTACAGCTTTTCAGATGGACTTGAAAGTCAAAGGTGTTACTCTAGAGCTTTTGAAGACTGCTTTTGCTCGTGCAGAAGACGGTAGAAATTATATCCTCGATATTATGGAAAAGTCTATCTCTAAGGCTGCAGATCAGCTTTCTGATAACGCTCCAAGGATTACCTTTAAAACCATTCCTAAGGATAAGATTGGCGAACTAATCGGTCCTGGTGGCAAGAACATTCGCAGTATCATCGAGCAGAGCAAGGCCGAGATCAATATCGACGACGATGGAAAAATTACTATCTCCAGTCCTGATCTTATCGCCTCGCAAAAAGCCATAGACCTCATTGATGGATTGTTTGCGGAAGTAGAGATTGGCAAGATATACGATGGCAAGGTGAAGCGAATCGTTGATTTTGGAGCCTTTGTCGAAATACTACCAGGAAAAGAAGGACTGTGCCACATCTCAAAAATCGACCGCAAACGTGTTGCTAGTGTTCGTGATGTATTGAACGAAGGTGACGTCATTCCAGTGAAAGTTTTAGCTGTCGATCACCGTAGCGGTAAAATTGATCTATCACGTAAGGACGCTTTGAATACGGTATAAGAGCCTATTGGAAAAGGAAGCTATAGGCTTTTGCAGCTCAACCGTTGGATGTATCTTAGGATACGCTGTAAACCTTTCTTTCTTTAAGATACTCCAACACATATGAAAGATACGGTTTTCAAACAAGAATTAGACAACTCGCTCACATTGCTTTACCAAAAAGCTCCCTATGTGGCGAGTGCTTCGTTAGGTGTTTGGGTGCGTGTTGGCTCTCGCTTTGAAAAAGATTCTGAGATGGGATATACCCACTTTCTAGAACATATGCTTTTCAAAGGAACAGAGAACCGTACTGCCAAGCAACTGGCAGAAGAAGTCGAACGAGTAGGTGGCTATTTCAATGCGGCTACTTCACGCGAATATACGTACTACTATGTGACAGTAGCTTCTGCCAATTTGGAGTTGGGCTTTCGTATACTTTCAGATATGCTTTTCCACTCTTTGCTGTTGCAAGAGGACGTAGAGAATGAAGCAGAAGTTATCTTAGAAGAGATGCGTAGCTATGAAGATTCACCCGATGACTACGTTTATGACGCCTATTTTCGCAATATTTATGCCGGACAAAAGCTTGGTAGAGATATTATAGGAACCAGGGAGTCGGTTGGTAGTGTAACAGCAAGTAAGCTAAAACGTTTTTATAACAAACATTACCGTACGGATCGAATGATACTCGCTATTTCAGCCAATTTGCCAGAAAAAAAGATCACCGCATTGGCTAAAAAGTATTTTTCTGTAGAGACTCCTCCTGCCAATCCTAGCCATTATAAATTGCGTAAAGTTAAGAAGTCATTTGTGGTAAACTTTGAAAAAAGAGATCTCAACCAAGTCAGTTTTCTAATCGGAGCCGAGGGGTATGCGAGAAATTTTGAAGCCATTGTGCGCAAGATTTTGCTAACCACAATTCTGGGTGGTGGCATGTCGTCTCGCCTCTTCCAAAAAATTCGCGAAGATCAAGGACTGTGCTATAGTATCTCTTGTTTCCCTTCCAGCTTTTCAAATACTGGAGTTATCAATATAAGTTGTGCTACTTCCAATAAACGTTTCTTGTACTGCCTGGATTCTATTATGCAGGAGTTGAAAGAAGTAAAAAACAACGGGTTCAGCCAAAAAGAGCTAGACGATGCAAAAAGCAACCAAATTGGTTCTATGTCTATTGGTTTTGAATCTCCCGAAACCAGAATGATGAATATCGCTATGCAAGAGTTGTACTACGAACAGTACCGTGACTTCAACCAAAGAGTCAAGGCGATCCAAGCTGTGACTTTAGACGATTTGTATGAAACAATCACACAAGTTTTCTCTGTTGGCAAACTACACTTTACTGGAATAGGCAACCTAACCGACACGGCGATCCAAAAAATAGATACCAGTCTATGAATTTGCAAACTGTGCAAATACAAAGGTTGCATACCACAGCCAAGTTACCTGAACGTAAAACAATCGATGCAGCAGGGTATGATGTTTTTGCCTGTTGTGCCGACAAGGACATTGTTATCCAACCGAGCCAGGTACAATTGGTTCCCACAGGCATCGCAGTTGCTATACCAAAGAACTTCCATATCGAAGTAAGACCTCGTTCTGGTTTGTCGAGTCGGCATAAATTGCTCATGCCGAATGCTCCAGGTACTGTCGATGCTGATTACCGCGGTGAAATATTTGTACCTCTACTCAACCTAGCAGAGAGAGATTTTGTAGTAAACCACCATATGCGCATCGCTCAATTGCTGCTACGCGAAACTTGGACTATCTCTTGGCAAAATGTCGAGGAATTGTCAGTAACAGAGCGGGGTAGTTCTGGTTTTGGTTCGACCGGTACGCATTGATTTCTTCGGGAAACTCTGGCTTATGTCGTAAAAATGATTTGTAAGGAAAACGAATTGTTCGATAATTGAAAAGATGGCCAGTAAGTTTGATCACCTCAACCTAAAATTTAACAAAGGCAAGATAGAATTTGAATCTGAATCCATGCCTTTTCTACCCTATATACTATTGTTAGTGGGCTTATTTACTTTCTTCTCTCTATATTCTTTTGTAGATGCCAATGGTTCTAAGAACTTATTTGGTAGGGTTGGCTATGGTTACGCTTTTGGTCTTTTCTATCTATTTGGTCGTGGTGCCTACCAAATTGCCTACCTATGTTTTATCTATGGCCTGATATTTTTCCAAAAACGCATCTTTGATATGATGCAGCTCATCATTGTAACCTTTCTTTTGGTATTCACTACATCGGTATTTGCGAATATTTTTGAATCGGCTACCCCCGAACAACTCAGTCTAAAGGATAACGGCGGACAAATTGGCGATTACCTTTCCAGTGGAATGGGCTATGTGTTTGGCAAACACGGTAAGTTTCTTATCAATTCTTTTATTATGATCTATGCCTATGTGCGTATCTTGAAGTATGTGCCACACGCAGGACTACAAGAAAAAATGCAGGACTGGCCGTATAAATTTTGGAGATGGGCGAATGCCTTTCGTGAGAAAAATATGGCCAAGCTGGTGGGTAAAAAAGAAGTTACAGAGGACGAGGAGTTTCATGAGGATGCAGGACAGGCTCGTCCGAGGTACACAGTTTATGGTAGCCATGAAAAGAAAGGCACGGTTCAGACCTCTAGCAATTTACCCTGGATGGAGATCAAAAAAGTCCGCTTAGGAGAAAGATACGAAACGGAACCTGAATCGGATAAGTCTCATATTCCCGACAACCAAAAGAAATACCGACCCAGCTATGGTAGCAAGACTGTTTACGAAACCTTTGACCTATCTTCCAAGCGTGAACCTGGAGAAGAGGTCGAAAATGCCAAAGATTTTGAGATTGTAGCAGAAGAAGAAAGTTTTACCCAGGAAAGCGGTAGCTTTACCTTTCCTGCTGTTCCAGAGCGATTGGCGGAAAAAGTGCAGGTATCCCAAGCTAGTGTGCAAGAAGCAGAATACCGAGTCAGTGAAGAATTGCAGGAAGCGGAAGAAGACTACTTTGATGAAGAGGATGTTGATTTCTCCTTTGAAAATGCTCCACCAAGGCCAGAAACCTCTACCAAATTAACCAGTGTATCGTATAAAGAAGAACTCTCGCAGCAAGAAGAGGTGAGTGGTCAGGATGAGGTTGAAGAAGCTACACTAGTAGAAGAAGCCGAACTCAGTGAAGAAGAAAAAGAACCCATGCTCATCCAGGAACCTACCGCTGAAAACCAGGGTAGTCTGGTTCCAGACGTTGCCATCTCTGCAAAGTCCTATTTTGTGAATCACAAAATTCTCAAAGTAAATCGCGATAAGGCGAAAATCTCCTCTAAAAATGCCAAAGCAGAGAAGTTGGTTGCGCAGCGTATCCAAGAGATCATCGGTGAGTTTGGCTATGAAGCCCATGTAGTTACTTGGCAAAAGGGACCCATCATCACTCGCTATGAAATCACCATTCCCCAAGGCGTAAAATTGGCGCGTATTACCTCTTTAGAAAATGAATTGAAGCTATATTTGGCTGTAAAGAGTATCCGTATCATTGCTCCGATTCCAGGAAAGTCCACTATCGGGATTGAGGTGCCCAATCAAAACCGAGAAGATGTATTTTTAGGGGATATTTTGCGTGAAACGGCAGCGATTAAAAAGTCGAGTGACCTAAGCATTGTCATTGGTAAGGGCATTTCTGGAAATAATGTTACCATAGCACTCAATAAACTCCCCCACCTTCTGATTGCAGGAACTACGGGGTCTGGGAAGTCTGTCGCGATGAATTCGATGATCTCTTCCTTGATTTACTCCAAATCGCCCAAAGATCTACGCTTTATTATGATCGACCCCAAGATGGTTGAATTGGCGCTATACGAGGATATTCCACACCTGCTTATGCCCGTAATCACAGACCCACGCCACGCCTCCAAAGCCTTGGCTTGGGCGGTGCAGGAAATGGAAGCTCGCTACAATTGTGTCTCTGAATTGAAATGCCGTGACTTGAAGAGTTACAACCAAAAGGTAGCATCTGGCATATTCCGCTCGCGACGTAAGCACCGTAAGTTGCCCTATATCATTATCTTTATCGATGAGCTATCCGATTTGATGATGGTTTCGGGAAAGGAATTGGAAGATTATATCACCCGTATCAGCCAGAAGTCCAGGGCTGTGGGAATCCACTTGGTTATGGCAACACAACGACCATCGGTAGATGTGATCACGGGTCTTATCAAAGCGAACTGCCCTGCGCGTATCGCCTTCCACGTAGCGCAGAAAACGGATTCAAAGATTATCCTTGATTACAATGGAGCAGAAACCCTATTGGGTATGGGCGATTTCTTGTACCGCTCGCCTACCTCCTCTGACCTCCAGCGTATCCAAGCTCCCTATGTTTCGGAAGAAGAGATTGAAAAAATTGTTGCAGAAACAAAGAAATTTGGTAAGCCAAACTATGTGGTGATCAACTTGGATGAGGTCACCCAGGCCGAAGAGGCAGGCGATGAAGAAGAAAGCCTCTTCTCCGAGGCATGGAACATCGTTCGTAGCGAGAACAAAGCCAGTGCCAGCTACCTACAGCGACGCCTGCGCATCGGCTACAACAAAGCGGCACGACTTATGGAAATGATGGAAGAGCGCGGTTACGTCGGCCCACAAGTCGGTTCCAAACCTCGCGAGATTCTGCGAACTTGAGCAATTAAATTACTGTTATCACGGTAAAAAATGTTTAAAATCTATCTCCTAGATTAAATCTTTTAAATTATATTTAAAAAATACTGCTATAACAGTATAATT
>JBCCIA010000085.1:0-16661 GCA_039028475.1 Spirochaetota bacterium
ACCCTGTATTTCATGAGAGTTTGGACAAACAATAGGAAATATAATAAAACAATAAAAGTATAGCGAAAAAAACAATGGAACCATCTCAACCGAATTTTAATAATCTTTGGAATGACGCGAATTACATTCCCCATTTCCAGCCAATCGTAGATGCGGCGAATCGAAAGATCCTAGGATATGAAGTGCTAGGTAGACTGTACCTACCTTCCGAAAAACAGATCACCTCTCTGGGTCCATACTTTCATAATAAAAGTTTCAACCTATCGCAAAAAGCCCAGGTTGATCGTATTATCCGTGAAAAAGCAATCCTATACTTAAAAACGTCTGGGGTCAAAACCAAACTTTTCTTTAACTTCATCCCAAATGTCCTATCCAGTATCCACCAAGACGAGCTACTCGACCCTAACCGCTTCCATCTCATCCAGTTGATTGAGAAATACGAGATTGATAGGGAGAACATCGTAATTGAAATCACCGAAGACGAGTTCAGTGGTAAAATCGAACGCCTACTAGCTATGGTGGAAATCTTTCGCAATTACGGTTTTAAAATTGCCATTGACGATATGGGAGCTGGTTTTTCCAACCTAGAGCGTATAGGGTATATCCATCCTGATATTATAAAAGTCGACATCCGCATTATGAAGGAGAGCCTCAATAGAAATTCTTTCCGACAAGTCTTGTCTGCAATTTCAGAAATGTCTTTGAAGCTAGGCTCGGAACTGCTGTTTGAGGGGATTGAAAATGAAAAGGAGTTGACTCTAGCACTTTCTATGGGAGCAAACCTACTCCAAGGTTTTTACTTTTCCAAAGCGACCTCTGAGTTCCAAAACAAATCTTATTTCTCTGATGATTTGAGCATTATTTTAGAGAAGTTCAGTGGCATTCGTTTTTTAGAACTCATAGAAAATTGCCAAAGGCAAGAGTCCATCATCAAAATTCTCAGACAGGCTTTCAGTGAATGCTACTCGTTCCAAGCAAAGCTACCAACTTTGCTACCTAAAATTCCACAAATTCTTAGCCAATTGCCAGAGGATGTATTTGAACTTTTCGTTGCCGACCTACATGGCTACCAAGTCTCCCCTACCTACACACGACATAGAAGTAAGGGTTGGCAGGAATCAAGTCGAGATACGGGTAACAACTATGCTTGGAAACCTTACTTTATGAAACACAAGGCAAATACCTACTACTTTGACAAAAATTGGAATGTCACAGACCCCTTGTACGACATTTCCTTAGAGCTACAATACGTTATATTCACTTTTAATCTCACAAAAAATCTGATCTTTATCACCAAGGTAAAGTGGTAGTAAAGATTCTCTTGCTATTTTCCTTTCCCTAAAAATTCTGGTTTTTTAGAATTATTATAAATTTTTAAAATTTTTAGGTGTAGCTAGGCTTTCCTATAATTTTATGACATAGATGAGGGGTAAGAATATGTCCGAATTACTGCAAATTTCAGAATTAAGTGCTTCCATAGAAGACAAACAAATCCTCAATGGAGTCAACCTAACTATCAATGCTGGCGAAGTCCACGCAATCATGGGAAAGAATGGTTCTGGTAAAAGCACCCTTTCCAATATTATTCTGGGACATCCTTCTTATAAAGTGACTGCTGGAGATATACGTTTCAAAGGTGAATCCATTTTAGAAATGAGCACCGACGAAAGGGCGCGGAAAGGCATTTTTCTGAGTTTCCAGTATCCCACTCCCATTCCTGGTGTAACCGTATCCAACTTTCTCAAAACAGTTCTCAAAGCGAACGAAAAGGAAATCCATGTCAGAGAGTTTCGCAAACAACTGAAAGATAAAATGGCATCGTTAGATATGAACAGCCAATTCACCAACCGCTACGTCAATGATGGGTTTTCAGGTGGTGAAAAGAAACGCAATGAAATTTTACAAATGTCCTTTCTCAACCCTGCTCTGAGTATTTTGGACGAAATCGATTCTGGCCTAGACATTGATGCCCTGAAAATCGTTTGTGAAGGTATCAACAAACTGAAAAGCCCAGAAAGTTCTGTACTGCTTATCACACATTACCAAAGAATGCTCAACTATGTTGTACCTGACAAGATCCATGTTTTCGTAGATGGTAAAATCGCCAAAAGTGGCGATGCAAGTCTGGCGAAGGAGTTAGAAGAACGCGGCTACGATTGGATCTCAGAACCAGTTGGAGAGAAATAGATGACAAGTACTCTAACCCAAGAAAAACACGGCTTAGACGAACTCTTCCGTGACTTTGTGAGCAAACAGCAAGAACCAGAATGGCTAAGTGATATTCGTAAGCAAGCCTTTGCACAATTGCAAAAAACCCATTTCCCAAACTCACAGATGGAAGCCTGGCGGAAGTTCCCGTTGCAAAATCTCAATATCCAAAGCCTATTGCAAAACCTCAGCCAAGAAGCACAACAACCAGCTAGGTTTGACTCGATTGCTGCTTGTACGATAAGTTCCTTTCAAGAAGTTGCTGAAAAGGATCGCTCTTTTGTAACCTCGTCCCTACAAGGACTCGTTGAATCCTACAAAGATGATTTTTTTTCTTTACTAACTCTCGCATTTTCTACCCAAGGAGTTTTCTGCGACGTCGAGAAAGGTGCGCAAGTGGACCTGCTAAACATACAAACGCAGATCACGGCAACTGCTGGTTTGCCTATCTTCTTACTACGCGTGCAGGCCTTCGCCAAGGTTTTCTTATCTGAGTCTTATGGACAGGAGGAACCCGAATCCTTTGGTTTGGTAGCTCCCCTTGCAGCAATCTACCAAGAGGAATCTAGCCAATTGCACTACAACTTAGTAGACAATTTTTCCGCGTCTACCTTCCATATCCGGCGTGTACATAGCCAACAAAAACGCGATAGCTCCTTAGAACTTTCCTATTTCTACCTTAAGGGTTACCGGGGCAAAGCTTTCTTTGACAACTTACTCAATGAGCCAGGTTCTAGATTCAAGGGAATAGGCGTTGCCACAGCCATAAAACGGGAATACCAAGACTTGGAAATGACAGTTTCGCATTTAGCCAGTCATACAGAAAGTGAAATTATCTACAAATCAGTGGTAAAAGACAAGTCACACCATGTATTTACCGGCAACCTTATCGTACCACAAACGTCTAAGCATGTAGCAGCTAGTCAATTGAACAATAACCTAATGCTTAGCAAAACAGCTCGTGCGGAATCCATTCCCAAACTAGAAGTTTTTGCGGAAGACGTGCAGTGCATCCATGGTGCCACAGTCGGTGAGATCGAAGAGGAACAGTTATTTTATATTTTAAGCCGTGGGATCAAAGAGTCAGATGCCAGACTACTGCTATTAGAGGCGTTTCTATCTTCGATTATAGATCTTATCCCACAGCAAGAAATTGCAGATGGACTGAAAGGACAGCTCATTGAAAAGTTAGGAGTGTAATATGGCTTTTGTTGCTTTAGCAAATATTTCTGATATAACCGAAGGCAAGGTTTTGACTGTCGACACTAAATTCATCCGTGTAGGATTGACCAAAATACAAGAGAAGTACTACGCCTTTGAAGATGTTTGTACCCATGACGGTGAATCGATGGCAGATGGTGAGTTAGACGATTGTGTTCTTACCTGTCCAAGACATTTCGCCCAATTTGATATAACAAACGGTGAGGCCTTATCTATGCCAGCAACAGAAGCCATTCCGACATTTGCAGTACGTATCAATGATGATAAAATTGAAGTAGACTTGGAGGATTAAAATGACTCTAGACCCCTATCGATTGAAAACAGATTTTCCTATTCTTAGTAGCAAAATGAATGGACATCCCTTGGTTTTTTTAGACAGTGCTGCAAGTTCGCAAAAACCTTTTACGGTGATTGATGCGATTGACAAGTATTACCGCGAAGAAAATGCCAATATCCATCGGGGAGTCTACCACCTATCACAAAAAGCTACCGAATTGTATGAAAAAACACGCATCAAGATTTCGGATTTTATTGGAGCAAAATGTGCCAAGGCCGTTATCTTTACCCGCAATACTACAGAAAGTATCAACCTTGTAGCTTGGACATGGGGTAAGGAAAACATCCAGAGGGGAGACGAAATCATTCTAAACGAAATGGAGCACCACTCCAACCTGGTTCCCTGGCAAATGCTGGCTCAGGAAAAAAAAGCCAAACTGAAATTCATTCCCCTCAAAGAAGATTTTACACTCGATCTTAGCAAACTCGACGAAATCATTACCCCGAACACAAAATTGGTAGCTATGGCACATATGTCAAATGTCACTGGAACCATTCACGATATAGAGCCAGTCCTCAAAAGAGCTCGTGAGGTAGGAGCAAAATTCTTATTAGATGGTGCCCAAGGAATCTGTCACATGCCAGTCGACGTCAAGGTTTTAGATGTGGATTTTTATGCCTTTTCAGCTCACAAAATGCTTGGCCCAACTGGTGTCGGTATCCTATACGGCAAAGAAGAAATCTTAGAAACCATGCCTCCTTGGATGGGTGGTGGGGATATGATCTATGAAGTCCACAAAGAACACTCTTCCTACGCGGATTTACCGGCTCGTTTAGAGGCAGGTACACCCAATATTGCTGGGGTCATTGGTTTTTCTGCTGCTCTGGAATACCTGGAGACTATCGGCATGGATGAGATTCGCGCACACGAGAAAATGCTCACAGAATATGCCTTAGAAAAACTCTACCGCTTCGACGGAATCACATTGTATGGCTGTGAAGACCTGGAAAAACGCGGTGGGGTTATTTCTTTCAACCTAAATGACATCCACCCGCATGATGTAGGAAGTATATTGGATGAACAGGGAATTGCCATCCGTGTGGGACACCACTGCTGCCAACCCTTTATGAAAAAACACGATATTTCTGGCACAGCTAGGGCAAGTTTTTACTTGTACAATACCAAAGAAGACGTAGATGCACTACTGGAGGGCTTGAAAAAAGCCAAGGAATTATTTGGCCGTGTCATCTCCAAATGAACCCTACCAAGATCTGATTCTGCGCCACCACCGGCAGCCCAAGCATTACGGCAAACTGGACCCAGCAGACCTATATGCCAAAGGTCTCAATCCACTTTGCGGTGATGAGATAGAAGTATTCGCCCAAAAACAGCAACAAACCCTACAAGAAATCACTTTTTTAGCGAATGCTTGCTCTATTGCAAAAGCTTCCGCTTCTCTAATGACTGTGATGCTTAAAGGACAAAGCTATGAAGACGCAGCAAGAATTACGGAACAATTCAACAATGCTCTTACCGCTAAGGATTTTGTATTGCCTGAAAACGAATTTTGGCAGGAAGTGCGTATTTTTTTAGGGGTGAAGCAATACCCAGCTCGTATCAGATGTGCCCTTCTTGCCTGGATTACTTTAGCAAAAGCTATGGGAGAATCACCATGATCAAACAACCAGAGAGTGAATTAGAAAAAGAAATTTATGAATCTATCAAGCTGATAGAAGACCCAGAACTATTTATCTCGATTATGGAACTGGGACTGATTTATTCCATTGAAGTAAAGGATGAAAATAGGGCAGAAGTCAAAATGACCTTTACTAGCATGGCGTGTCCAGCCGGCCCACAACTAAAAACGCAGGTATACAATGCTTGCATGCGTATTGATAAAATTACCGATGCGGAAGTAGAGGTCGTGTGGAATCCCCCCTGGGACCCGCATACAATGGCTTCCGAAGATGCTAAGATCGATCTGGGGATTGATTAGCTTCCAGTATTCTTTCGACGCTGGCAGGCTCCAACTGTTCGTCCTCAATGATCTCTTGTGAGACTGCTGGCGAGCTCAAAAGGCGCAAAATGGAAAGTAGTGTTACAATTGCACAGACTCCCGCCAATAGAAAGAAGTTGTGGTTAAAAAAGAAGTCTTCTCGGACTAGGAAATCCACAAAAAGAGGATTTGGCTGCCAATAACCAATGCCTAAAAGCGAGGCTAACAAGATTTGTCCGATGAAAAACCCTCCTTTGTGCCAAGGGTGTTTCCAAAAAAAATGGCTGGTAAATAACAAGCCTGCATAGCAAATGATCCATAGGTTTATTTTCAAAGATACATTCATTAGCTCTTTCTTACCCAAAAACTGGACTTCATAACTGATGGAAGGTAATGTACCGAGAACAACTTGAGAAAGTAAAAATAAAATACTAATCTGTTCTAAAATAGTTTTGCGTGACCAAAACTTGATAAAGTTGATACAGGAAAAAAAAAGCGAACGAAACCAACCCAACAAAGCGATAGGAATCAATTGCAGGAAGAAGAGGATTTCATATAGGACTATCATCTGGGTTAAACAAGGAATTCCAACAGAGATTTTTGCAACAAGCTAACAACACACATTTTTGAGCAAAAAATTGTTGCAATAGACATATATCGCCAGAATTTCCGAAAAAGCAAATCTTACAATTATTTATTTGCCCTTTAGCAGGAAATCGAACTTTTCTTGCAGTATTTCTCATATACGAATACTTAGTCTTTGTGATTCGCATATTGCTAGTGACCTTTTGCGCGATATTTTGCAATTCTTTAGAAAGTCGTCGTAGCTACCCTATTAATCCCTGGAACCTAAGCATCCATGAGAGGATCATCAACCGCAAACATGTAAGCCATCTACTCATTGACACACGCCGAAACGGGTTCCGTGTTACCCTTTTAGTAGCGGATCGCTTTCCCTACAATTACAAAGCGCAATCCTACCCACTTTTTATCCGTGCCAACTCTGCTAGAGAGGCACAAGAGCTGCTACACAAATTAGATAGCTATTTACAAACCGGAGAGAACTTGTACATTCGCATCAACGGTACAGAAATTGTGAAGTACCGATTCTTAGCAGGACAAGAATGAAAGTACCATTAGAGCAAAGACTCCTCGAAGAAGAGGAATTTTCTATTGATAAATCTTATATGCGTACCTCGTTCTATACGCACTTCTTACTCTATACCTGCTTCTTTTTCTTCCCCATCCAAGCCAATATCTATACAATTGGTGTTTTGCTCTTTCTATTTACCATTCGTCTACTTGGTTTTTGGTTCCCACGCAACAGAACAAACCTGAACCGTTATATTCTCTTTTCCTCCTGCGTGTTTGTACTGGCTCTCAATATGCTCTTCCTCTACCAAGACTCACAAGTCATTGCACCACCCTACTTTTATCACAACCATATCTACTATATGTTCTGCTGCGCCTTGATAGTTACACAAGCAATTCGCTTCAACCGCTCTTCTATTATCAGTGTTTTTATCATTGTTACAGTTTTCTATACGATCTTTACCCTCTACCATATGCTAAGCCATCGTTTGTATATCTCTATCAAAGAAGCAGTGGTAGCGTATTCCTTTTTTCTAGCGGCTACAGTCATTGGCCAGCTCCTGTATGAAGCCAAGATCAAAGCATTTCATTCTTATATCGATTTATTCAAACAAAAAACCGATGTGGATAAGGATCTATTGCTCGCTCGTAACATCCAAGAATCTCTCTTTCCCAGACAAAATAAAATTCCGCAACTACGCTATACATGCTTTCGAGAGACGCACAAGCATATCGGTGGTGACTTTTATGACTTTATCCACTTACGGGAAGGAAATATAGGAATCTTTCTTACCGATGTTGCCGGACATGGGATTTCTTCTGCCATGATTGCTGCCATGCTCAAGGTAATGGTGTCAAACATTCCCTATATCTACAAGTTGGACCCTCCCGCTTTACTCAGCTATCTCGATAAACGCCTGAGTGAAGAATTTGAGCACCACCACGCAACAGCTCTCTACCTCTACCTAAACTTTCTAGAAAATAGAGTTCTCTTGGCAAACGCCGGGCATCCCTACGCAATCTATGCAAAAAAAGGCGAACCATTCCAGGAAATCCGCACCTCTGGTACCCTAATGGGGTTTAAGATGCGCCAACCAGTTGCTGATCTGGTGAGTTTTTCCTTCGAAGCAGGTGATAGGTTGTTCCTCTATACAGATGGTATTGTAGAATGTGTCAACGCAGAAGATGAAATGTTAGGTCCGCAAGGGCTGTTGAAAATTCTCAACAAATACCGTGACAACGATATAGAGAGCATGCAGGAAAGCATCTTACAAGAATTAAAAGACTACCAACAACAAGACGACTTTAACGATGACGCTATGTTTTTATTATTTGAATTATTAGGAGGATAGTATGGATTTTCAGTACTTAGAAATAGAAAGAAAAGAGAAATTAGCAATTGTAACCATCAAAAGGCCAGAAGCACTCAATGCTCTGAATGAAGCTGTTCTGGGGGAGATCAACAGTTGTGTTGATACTTTAGAAGCCGAAGAAATCAGAGTAGCTATATTCACTGGAACAGGAAAAGCCTTTATTGCCGGAGCTGACATAGCCAGTATGCGTGAGTACGGTGCCAAGGAAGCCTACGCGTTTTGCAATTTTGGCCAATCCGTCTTTACCAAATTGGCCAACTCTTCTGTAATATGTATCGCTGCCATCAATGGTTTTGCCCTGGGTGGAGGCTTGGAATTCGCCCTATCGTGTGACCTACGCGTTATCGCAGAGCCTGCCAAGATTGGTTTGCCAGAAGTCTCCCTAGGAATTATACCTGGTTTTGGTGGTACCCAACGTCTGGCTCGTTTAGTTGGTAAAGGTACGGCTGCCGAAGTCATCCTCACAGGTGATATGTACAGCGCGGAAGATGCCTACCGTATGGGAATTGTCAATAAAATCTGTAAACCGGAGGAACTTCTAGAAAGTGCAGAAAAATTTGCCAAATCCATTCTTGCCAAAGGCCCCAATGCTATAACCCGAGCAAAAACTGTAATTCGCAAAGGTTTGGATGGTACTCTAGAAGAAGGGCTTTACCAAGAAAAATCTACTTTTTCAGCATTATTTGGCCAGGAAGAGTCTAAAGAAGGTTTGACGGCTTTTCTTGAAAAAAGAAAGGCGAATTTCTCATAAGGGCTGGTATACGATTGCTTATGAAAAAAATATTCCAACTCCTAGTGCTAGGACTGCTACTCTCAGGAAGCCTAGCTAGCATGGAACGTAGTTCGCAGTACCAAACCATTGCAATATCGATTGGAGGGCACAGGTTGCAAGTAGAAGTAGCCGACACCCCTGCCAAAAGACAGATAGGTTTGATGAACCGCTCTTCGATGCTCGAAAACCACGGTATGTTATTTGTATTTCCCAGAGCTGACTACAAAACGTTTTGGATGAAAAATACCTACATTCCGCTTTCCATAGCCTTCCTTACCACAGAAAAAAAGATAGTCGACTTACACGATATGAAGCCCAACCAAACAACAGAGTTGTACCCGTCTTCCGAAAAAGTCATCTATGCGTTAGAGGTCAACCAAGGCTGGTTTCGTAAGCATAACATCCAAAAAAATGACAGGATGGTACTACCCAGAGAACTAAAGGGCATATAGCTCTTCCCAGCGCTCCATCTTTTGCAGCAAATTCTCTTCTGCTGTTTGGAGCGTCTGCGTCAATTCTTGCAGCTTTTGGTAATCAGCAGAATTTTGTGCCAACTCCTCTTGCAGTTTTTGAACGCTCTCCTCTAGTGCAGCGATATCCTTTTCCAATTGTGCGAGTTCTTTTTCCTGTTTGTAAGACCTTTTTTTAGGATTCCTGTCTTTTTGCCGCTTTTCTTTTCCTGACGCATCGTTTTGCTTCTTCTCAGATTTTTTGCGATGCTGTAGATATAGGTCATAGTTTCCCGGAAAGCCCTCTATCTTGCCCCCTGGGGAAACTACTAGAATCGAATCTACCAAACGGTTCATAAAATAACGATCGTGCGAAACGATCACCAAACAACCAGTAAACTGATCGAGGAAATCTTCCAAAATGGAAAGGGTTTTGATATCTAAGTCATTGGTAGGCTCGTCTAAAATCAAAAAGTTAGGGTCTTTCATCAAAAGATACACTAGATACAAACGCCGCTTTTCCCCACCCGACAACTTATCAATAGGTCCATACTGAGCGCCCGCATCAAAAAGAAACCTCTCCAACATCTTACCGGCACTTATCTTATCACCATTCTCTAGAGTGATGTATTCCCCTGCATTTTTTTTGATAAAATCGATAACCTTTTTATCATCTTCTAGTAGAGAGGAGTGCTGATCAAAATAGGAGATCTTGGTATTCAAACCATGATCGACAACACCAGAATCGGGTTCTAGACGTTTTGCCAGGAGGTTCAAAAGAGTAGACTTACCAGAACCATTTCTCCCCACAACGCCTAACTTTTCGTTTTTCTTAAAGGTATAGTTGAATGTATCGAGAATCGGTTTGTCCGCAAAAGATTTACACAGGTTTTTCACTTCGAGAATCTTCTTGCCCAATCGACGGCCAGTTACCGAAAGCTCAATATCCTGCTGCTTTTCTGGCTTCTTGCGCTCTGCGACAGCATAAATCCGATCTTCACGTGCCTTTTGCTTGGTACCACGCGCCTTGGGCTGCCTTTTCAGCCACTGCAACTCCTTACGGAGAAACGACTGCGCTTTCTCTTCTGCACGAGCCAAAGAGTTTTCAATTTCTACTTTCTTACTCAAATAATAGTCATAATTGCCATCAAAACGCAGGATCTGTTTTTTATCTATCTCGTAGATTTTATCCGTGATCTCGTTAAGAAAATAACGGTCGTGGGTGACAAGTAGCACAGCTTTGTCAGATTTTTGCAGGTAATTCTGCAACCATAGGATAGTCTCGATATCTAAGTGGTTTGTCGGTTCGTCTAGAATTAAAAAGTTAGAATCTTCCAACAAGGTATGTGCCAAATTTACTTTTTTCAACATCCCACCGGAAAGAGCTCCCATCTTGAGGTTGATATCAAAAATCCCCAATTCTTGTAGCAGAGAAGCGATCTCTTGCTCGTATTCCCAAGCGTTCAGCTCTTCCATCACTTTATAGGCAGATTCCAGGGCTTGTTGCGATTCTTCTCCAGGACTAGTCTCAACGGAAGCACAGGCTTTCTGATAGGTATGGATTGCGAGAACCACCGGACTCTCGGAACGGAAAATAAAGTCTCGGATACTGGCCTCAGAATCCAGCAATGGAGCTTGTGCCAGAGAGGCGATTTTCAATTGGTTGTTGCGGTAGATATTGCCACTACTAGGCTCTTCCACTCCACGGATCAGACGAATGAGAGTGGACTTTCCACAACCGTTGGTACCGATAAGTGCAACCTTCTCCCCAGCATTGATGCCAAAAGAAGCACTTTCAAAGAGCAATTTGTTCCCAGCCATAGCCGAGATTTTATCAACTGAAACAAGATTTGTCATATGTAGCAAAGTCCAAATAAAGAGAAACTGTCGTGCTCTCTGAGAATAGAACCCCAAACAAAGTGTAGCAAGTGGGCTATACTGACAATTTTTTTTTCCTACAAACTTTCTTTACTTGAAAAAAGCCAAACAAAGCCTAGTAGTATTTGCCAGCATGGTAAAAAACAATTGTGTCTTTTGGAGACAGCCTATTAGCAAATTCCTCCTATGTTTTTTATTTTTAACCTGCCAGAGTGGGTACCTGCAACGTGTCAATGCTAAAAAACGAGCACAGTTCAATAAGCCATTTACAGCAAGCCTGCAACAACACCTACAACAAACTACATACCAATCTAGTAGAAAATTTTCTGTATCCCCAGCAAATGCAACTGTCTACCTCCATATAATAGACAAACAAGCGATACAAATACGCGACACTAGAACAGACAGGCTTATCCAAACGGTCTATCCACCAGTTGCAGCCAAATACAACGACTGGTGGCAATCGGCAGCCTTTTCTGCAAGTTCCCATCTTTTGGCAATCGCCGGTTGGTTTGGCTTGCCCGGTAGCTTAGATACATCCATTTGTATCTACTCCAGCCAAACAGGAAAACTACTCACTACCATCACGGGTTTTCCCGTAAATGCAGCAAGTATGGCATTATCTCTAAGAGGAGACTACCTCTATATCGGTCTAGCAAGTGGCCACGGTCTACGTATTGTCAACCTAGAAACAGGCCTTACAGAATGGCAAGACAGACACTACCTATCAGGAATCCAAGTAATTGCTGCAACTGCTAAAAAGATATATACAATCTCAGAAAACAACGCCCTACGTAGCTATGACCTGCAAAACAAAAAAATATACCGAACCTTTCTGCATAGCAAGCACAAAGCAAAGTCCCTGTATGTAGAGAAAAACAAAATATATACCAACTTTTACAACAGTACAAAACAAGAAATTTGGCAGGAGACAGGTACGCATTTCTTTTCTACGCCGCTACAATTCTACAAAACTCTGGAACAAAACAGGTACGACAAAAAACAAAGCCCCAAGAGGGCGACTCCAGAGACCGAGCTACTCCTATCTCCGCAAGCAAAACGCATAGTTTTCCAAAGGAACGGTGTAAGAAACGTTGCCTTTTCTATTGTAGACAGACAGTATATAACCTCTCCACCAGAAATAGATGGTCTACATGCGGCCAAGAGAAGCGCAGAGACATTCTCCATAAACTATCGGCAAAATGACTCACAGCCAAGCTGGGATGAAAGAACACTCCCTCTAGAAAGAGGTGAAAAAAGTACAGCACTTTGTATCGACCGGCAAGAGCGCTACTTTCTCTTAGCAACAAACCGATACCTAAGAAAGTTCAGCCATATAGGAAAGGAAATTTGGAAGGTAAAAAGTTCTTCTACGCTTCTAGCTATAAACACAAGTTTGGATGGCAGTACCATCGTATTGCAAACAGCAGACAAAAAGATCCATTGGATGCGAAGTAAAGATGGTGCGTTTTTATTCTCGTTAGCTTTGTTGGGAACAAAAAACTGGATTCTCTATTCTCCACTAGGGTTCTACGATACAAACAATACAAATCAAAAACAACTTGGATGGCTAGTAAACGACTCTGCAGGCAAAGAACCTATATTTGTGTCTGCATACTATTTGCGCAAAGCCCTATGGAAAACCAAACTCTTTCCCGTTTTGCTGCAACAACAAAAAACGGATCGAGAGATCTTACAACAGAAGAAAATAAAAAGTAGCATCTTAAAAAAAAGGATTTTACGAATCGCTCAAAAAAAAAGAGCCTATCAAAAGCACAATAGACGTACAAAATAAGAATGAACCAAGCGATATACACAAGCAATCTCACAAAACTCTCGAAACAAGACGCTGCACGTTTAGAAGAAACTGCAATTTTAGGAGAAGTCCAAAAAGCCAAACGAGACGGCTACACTTTAGTGATCGATGGCATCTACTTCCACTCCAAGCACAATCCACAAAAAGAGGCTGAACGCTTAATTGCGGATCTACAGGATGATACAAAGAATGAAAGGCTTTTCCTTTTTTTTGGCGCTGGTTTGGGATACTCGGTTTTACAAGCCTTACAAAACAAAAATTGTCGTGTGATTTGGTTAGAACGAAATACGGGTATTGCAAAAGCTGCCCTCTCCGTATTAGACTTCTCGCAATATTTCGAAAACAACAGGTTGCAACTCCTGCTAGGAGATTTTGGAGAAGAGGAAATGTTCCTTAAGTTCAAAGGAACAGCCAAGTTATCTGTGACTTTCATTACCCACAGAGCCAGTGTCACATGGAAGGAAGAACAATATCTACAACTCAAGTTTATCTGCGAACAGTTCTTCCACAAAAAAGACGTCAATGTCGCTACACTTGCTAAATTTGAAAAAATTTGGATACGCAATATGCTGCACAACTTACCTGAATTGCTATCCATGGCACCCATGTCATTGCTCTTTGATTGCGCACAAGGCCTGCCCATCGTCGTTGTAGCAGCTGGTCCCAGTTTGTCAGAATCCTTAGCTGATATTCGTAAGTACCGCGACTGTTTCTTACTCATCACTGTGGACACTGCTCTACACGTCCTAACCCACGGGGGCATTGAACCTGATCTCATCTATTCGGTAGACCCCCAAGCTATCAACAGTGCTTACCTACAAGGTTACTCGGGAGACGCACTTCTTGCCTTTGACCCAACATCTACCTACCATACGCTACGTTTGCGTTCTCCTGTCCAAGGTTTCTTTTCTGCATCTCCCTTCCCCTTACTCAACCTACTCCTGAAGAGAATGCACATCCACCCCGGAGATGTCCCTTTTGGCGGGTCTGTCTCTACCAATGCTTTGAGTTTAGCAGATTTGATGGGAGCAGCTAAGTCCTACCTTGTCGGCCAAGACCTTGCTTTTACCGATGGACTGGCTCATAGCAAAGGAGCGATCCTAGAAGAGAGGCTTAATTTCAAAGAAACGCGTTATTTCCGGCGAGAGCTACACAACCACCGGCAGTTATCCTACTTACAAAAAATACCTATCTCTGGCTACACGGGGGAACAGTACATAACCAATGAAAAGATGCAGATTTTCCGCAAATGGTTTGAGACACACCCCAACTGCCAAAACTGGACAAACCTCACTGCAAAGGGGGGAATCATCGAAAACATCCCGCGGAGTGATTTTTCCAGCAGTTTTGCGGCAACTACTGAAGAAGAAAAGGCGAAGGTACAGGCTTGCCGAGAAAAGATTCGCTTCTTGAGTGAACCAAGAGGACAAAACCATAGCTATAAATACATAGACGTAGCCATGCTGCAAACAGATATACAAGATCTTTTACAGCAACTTACAACCTTTACAGAAACTCTCCAACGCGGAAGTAGCATTTCACAAGAGATTTACGAAATGCTTGCCAAGGGCAACGAGCAAAAAAAACGCTTTATGCAAAATTTACAAACAATGGAGAGCCTAGATGAAATCGTTGCGAACAAAAAGGGCCTAAACGAAATACTTGCAGGAAGCATCCAAAGAATCATTTATAGTATTACCGAAGGTTACGGCGAAAACCTCAACCCACAAGAAAAGCTAAACGAAAAATTGGCCATTGCCAAAAAAAGCGTCCTACTCTACAAAGGACTTTTAGATTCTTGCAACCTGCACAAGAAACTACTAAAAAAAGCCCTGTATCGTTTGCAGACAGAAGGTATTACTTAGGTATCATATCAAAAAATGGGTGATCTTGGATCATTTCATAAAAATCTTCCCCAAAGAGTTCTTTCAATTCTTCTGGAGCTCCGTAGAACTTAAGAATTGCATCCTCTACCTCTACCTCTTTTTCTGTTAAACGAAGTTGTAACATTTTCTTTGAAAAAGCCTCTGCCAGGCGAGAAACGCGGTCAATATCACGAACCTTTTCAATTTGTTGGATAGAGAAATTCTGGTTTGTGATAATCGCCATCAAGTCCTGTGGCATTTTCCAGAAGAGAAAAACTTTTGTACCAATCTCTATCGAAGTAGTATTGAACTGCTCTTTCTCCAATTGGTAAGTATCTTTTGTACCGTATTCTGAGAGCTTTAAGATCTTTTGGTATTTATCAGTAAAGTTCAAAGCGAGAACTGTCATACCAATGCGACGGAACATATTTGCGAGAAATATGGTATCTTTCAAAGGGTTAAACTTCTCTTGTCCCAAAGGGTTTAATAAGTCAAACGCGACTAGAGATGAAAGAATGGGCAGTTCTTGCAAATGTTTGCGGAAGTAAGGCCCGCGGAGAGACTTACTGATGTTTTTCTGAGCTTGGACAAAAACTAGGTTCTTCACAGTTTTCATGCCGATGAGAGTAATCGCATCTTTCAAACTGGAGATTTTCTTAGACCTACCGTAAAAGGCAGAATTGGAAATACGGATAATATCAGCAGAGATCGACTTATCAGGTGCGATAATTTTTTCTAATTCAGCACTACCACCACTGACATTTTGATCTGTATCAAATTTAATCACCTTCATCAGCACAGTGGGCATAGGAGGAATCTTTAGCTCCTTTAGGTTGATCCCACCGGATTTGTAGACAACAGCATTTTGTGCCAATAGGTCTTTTCTGCCCATAACCTGTGCAAGGACATCATTGAATTTTTTCTTCACAATTGGCTTGATTACAACTGCATCCACCCTCTTATCAATTACCTTCATAACCATATCCCTTTCCGCTTCGTCAGCGACCAAAATAGTTTTGATGTCAGGAAATGCTTTTTTTACCAAACCAATGATTTCAATGCCACGACCTCCCGATACGGAATAGTCAATGCATAAGATGTGCGGTTTCGTGGGCATGTCTTGCAATCGTTTCGGGATATTATTACCCCTTTCGAATTCAGCAGCAACATTGAAGTGCTCGTACTGAAAGTATCGCTTGATAAAAACCCGTGACAAAGGCTCGTCTTCCGCAATAACGACCCTGTAGGGGGTATGATCCGCTACATTGATGCCTATCGGAACAATCACTTTTTTATTATTGGGGATGTCTGTTGATATTCTGTCCATAAAGCTAATCACTAATGATACACATGCGCAAAGAAAGATCAAGTATTTTATCAAAAAATAATTTCCAAAAATTCACTTAATAGCTTTTTTTTGCATTTTCTTTCCCAATGCTTCCTAAAGAGGTTATCAGAAATATGAGAGATGCCTAGCTTCGCTGCCAAGCAAAATGAACGCAGTACAATGATAAATCTTATTCAGTACAAGAAAATAGGTCAAATGGGAGAGGATAGAGCCTTTGCATTTAAACGGAGATTTCTATCTCTACCTCTAGCTATATTATAAGTAATAACTTTAAGCGCATTGGAATGAGTAAAAATAGGTTTTCCAATTTGGAATAAGACTTCCCTCCGTGATGAGCGAGTAGATAAAGGGTAGCGTGACATAAAT
>JBCCIA010000086.1:0-16635 GCA_039028475.1 Spirochaetota bacterium
ATCAAAAGCAAGCAACCCCAAAGTAAACCTTAATATCTCGCCTGACGTACAAATAGACTCATAAGCTTTAATGCATCATAAAACGAGTTATCCGAAATAATCGTTCTGACTCCAAGATCTTTTTTAGCATCTGTCTTAGTTGTATATTCAGCACGTAACCAACGAATAGCAAGATCGGTAAAACAAAAAGCAAGAATGGAGAAGATCTATGGGAAAAATAGGTTATAATTGGGTATAAGAATCAAGAAGTAAGGAAATAAACATGAATCTGTTAAATGAAATTGAACAAGTTGCAAAACATTCTATAGGTACAGCGAAAAATTTACCCTTCGGTAGTTATACATCTTTAGAAGTATACAATGCTGAACAAAAATCAATATTTAGTCAGGACTGGGTTTTCGTTTGTTTCCAGGCAGATGTAAAAAACCCTGGTGATTACCAAACAAGTACCATTGCGGGAGAGCCAATAGCCGTAGTTCATGGAAAAGATGGCAAGCTACGTGCTTTATCAAATGTATGTCGCCACCGAGGAGCTGTGCTTCTCCAGGATCGTGCTGGCAGCTTAAAGAAAAATAAAATCTCTTGTACCTACCACGCTTGGAATTATTCTGATGTGGGGGCTTTAGAGGGAATCCCCTTTAGAGGTAAGGTGGAAATCAACAGAGAAGAGCATTGCTTGCCACAGTTCCAACTAGAAGTTATGCATGGCTTGGTGTTTGTTAGCCTAAACGACGAAGCACCGCCACTGCAAGAACGCTTTAAAGGTATTGAGAAGTATTTGTCTGCTTACCAGGTGGAGAATTATCTATATTCTTCGGGTACTACATCTGAAAATTGGGATGCCAACTGGAAACTGGCAATGGAGAATTTTCTCGAAGGCTATCATTTCTTTGCCGTGCACAAGGAAACTGTCGAACCAGAAGCTCCCACCAAAAAAGTGTATTATATCGAAGGCCATGCCGATTGGAGCATTTCAGGAGGCAAACAAAAAGACTATCCACACACGTTATTAGGTATGTTAACTTCCAAAGCAAAAGAAGTGGAGTATCTAACTATATGCTTGCCCCCCAACTTTGTCTTCTTACAATACGACGGCTATATCTCTTGGGTAAGAGCATTGCCTACAGGGCCTAGCAGTTGTGAACTATCCTATGGTACTGTAGCTTCCTTTCCTTTTAAAGAAAGCAAATATGAAACGAACTATGCCAAGAAGTTTTTTAAAGAAGATAGGGATATCTGTGAATTGGTGCAGCAGGGAATGACAAGCCAGCGTTCTAAAGGCGGAAAGTTAGTAGAATTGGAAAGAGCGATTGTAGACTTCCACCAATACCTGGTTAAATGGTTATTGGGCAAAGATTATAGTAATTTATACCAAAGCGAACATTATGACAAATTTAAGACTCAGTCTCTCGAATCATCTACCAGTGGTAGAGCCTTACAGCGTGTCTTAAAATAAGTTTATTCTTACATAAAAGGTTAGCTGCAAGAGCCTATAGTAGTGTTTTCAGGCTCTTACAGCCTAACCTTAAGAAATTCTCCTACTCTAACTGTGCGCACAAAAATTTTAGCTGTTTGTGCAACAACTTGTGATACTTCTTGCGGTGTTTTGTCTCTGGTATCCGAGTAAAATACCTTAATACAAAGTAAAATATAATTCACAAAATATCTTATAATGTAAATTATATTTTACTTTAATTTCATATTTCTCACCCAATTATAATTTGAGACTTCTGAATCCTATGACCAATAAGCCACTTGGAACGCAGCAGCTTTTAATTCCTGCTCTGAGCGTGAAATGCCATATTTTGTTGCAACTTGTCGCCACTTTTTCACTTCTGTGGTTACTTTCGCAATGATCTCTTGCATATCTTCTGGAGACAATCTAAAATATTTGCCGACCTCCCTGGCAAGTTCCAGCTCTAAAGCATTGTCAGTTTCTGAAATATTTAGCTTCAACCCTGCTCCTGTCTCATTGGGATTTATGTCATACGCAGGAGATAAAATCCAGCCTTGCTTGGTTAACAGAAAACCATGATTCCTGAGATGATCATCCGTATTGGAAACACAAATATAAAAAATGATTCTTGTCCACAGTTCTCGCAAGTCTTGTTCCACATTTGCCCCATTGCGTTGCAGGAAATCCACTAGCTCAAGATAACTAACTCCATCACCAGTATCTTGCCCATCCGAATACCCCAACATTGTCATTGCTGAAGAAAAATGTAACCTTTCCTTACTATTTGTCCTATCAAATCTTTTGCTTAAAAAAGTATGGTAGGGGGATGAAAACTTTTGGGCTTTAGATTCAGACATACAAATTCCACAAGCAAGAGCCAATTCATATGTGACGAATTCCCAGGCTCCCATATCATCGCTGTCTTTTTTGCTGGGAAATTTAGCGATCCACAATGCCCCCGTTTTATCGACAACACTTGCTTTCGGCCTTGCACCACCTAGAGAAGATCCAGGAGCGATAAGCAGATTGAGCCATTGTAAATATTCAGGTTCTTCTGTCACATTTTCTTCTTCCAGCTTTAGACTAACTTGTTCTAACTTTTGCAGAGACGTCCAAGGAGGACTTGCCATATCTGCGTTACCATTTAAAAAAGAAGCTTCCTTAGAAATTTTAAACCGAACAGCACCCATTCTACTTTCATCGTATACCCCCAAAAGGTAATCCGTTTCAAAAAGTTGATTTTCCGGCCTTCCCTCTTTGCGAGCCATTGCTGCCTCTCTTCTACGCATAAGCACTCTCCCCCATCTATCAGGTGAGGAATCCAAAAATATGCCAAAGTTTGCCTGTTCTGATTGTAGAAAGTGACGCCCCGAATACAATTGCAAACTAGGGTCCAACAGATGGGGAAAACCATTGTGCAGCCACTCCTTGCAATATTCAAAAGAAAATACTTCTTTTCCTTTGATCCGCTGCGAATGCAGATATCCCATAAAAGAGGTTGGTGCTAATCCTTGCCAGTCTGCATATACCTGAATTGTTCTGCTAGTATCTTGCATTGGTATCACTTATTTGTTTTGGAAACTCTTTTACGGGGAGTTTTCATTTCCGCATCTTGCAGTTTTCTACCGAATGCATCGTCTTTTGCAATAAGTAAAAAGTCTTTTTCCAATCCCAGTATTTGCAAAACGGAAAGGTAATGACCTAAACTAACTGTGGGTGCTCCTCGTTCAATGGCAGATAGCGTGGGTCGACTCATTCCGGCACGCTCTGCGACTTGTTCTGCACTTAGCTTCCTTCGCAAACGAGCCAACTGAATATTTTCGCCCATTTCCTCTAGGATTCGCTGTATTTGGGGTAATAAGACTATTTTCTGTTTCGACATAAAACAAAATATAATTTAAATAATATCCAATTATTGTAAACTGTATTTTACTTTAAGTATAGTTTACAATAAAAGGCTTCTCCTTTTTACAGGAGAATAGAGAGAAGACTGTTAAATTAAAAACGGAAACAAGACTTCCTATAGAACAAAATTTTCTAAATTATGAAAAACTTGCTCTTGTACTATAGCTGAAACAAAACCTAGCTCACCTCAACGAAGAAATCGCTGTGTTATACTTCACCAAATCAGCAGTATTAATAGTATAGCTACCATTGATCGTTTCTCCATTGATAGTTCCAGAATTCTGAAAAGAATTTGTTCCCGAACTATATTCTGTCACTGCAATACTGAAAGTAGACGTAGAACTATCAAATGTATTTGTATAGGTACCCACTAACGCATTGGCAATATATTTCGCAGTAATCTCCATGGAAACAGCACTGCCTCCATCTACTGAAAAAGAGCTAGAGGAAATAGTAGAAGTAGAAGATGCATCTAAAGCAAATGTTCCTGAGCTTGTAGTGATAGAACCTGAAGAAGAAGAGCTAGTTACCTCCAAAACAGGCTTACTAACACCAGTAATATTTGTCACGGATGCAGTACCATTGAGAGTGGTAGTGGTAGACTGTATGGTTTGCTGTCCACTATCTACATATGTTTTGACATCAAATACCTTCAAGTTGCAATTGTTGTAAACGATGGTAGTACTACCTGTATAATTATAGGTAGTACTTGTTTTTGCAGTACCGCTGGAAGGACAGGTCGTCTCTGTAGTGCCCGAAAATGTTAGATTAGGCGTATAAGTCGCTGAGCCAGAGAGACAGCTAATACTACTACTGGTTGTAACGGTACCACTAATTGTACCAGAGGAAGCTGTACAAGTGACCTGTCGCGTTTGTTGCAAAATTTGTGCACGAATTTGTCTGTCTATATCGGGAGCAATCAATTTATTAGCGGTAGTAGTCGCACTCGCAAAGGAAGTTGTCACAGAAGAACTTGCTGCTGTCGATGCACCATAGCTCCCTGAAATACTAGTAGAACTGCCAGAAGCAGTATTCCCATAAGTAGTAGTATCTTCACTACCCTGGGAAGCCAAATAGAGCAATGCCAAACCTTGCTGCTCGTCTTGCTTATTGTCTTTATTTTCGCAACTTACAAACAAAAACAGAGATGAAACTAAAATCAGACCAATATATTTATTCATACAATCTCCTCACAACTCTTCTCTAAGAGAAGTAAGAGCTATATTCAATGATTAGCCAAAAAAACAAAAGGAGTTTTTTAGATATGACTAATAGAAGAAAAAAATAATCCCTACTCTTTATTATAAACCAACGGCATTTGCCCACGCCATTTTTCCCATAATTCTGCATCATCCAAAAGACTCATCATAAAATGAGCCACATTGGTACGGCTCACCGTACCGGCATCAAAAATAGCACTACGAATCGGAGATGGAAAATTTTCGTATTCACTCACTTCTTCACTGTCAATCAAAGTGTCTGGACGCACCACTACCCACTCAATATTAGAATTATGTTTCCCAATACCTACTCGCAAATAATCAGCGGCTCTTTCATTATCCAGATGCGGTGGCAGTAGCAAACGCAATAAAAACAGTACCATATGTTGCCCAAAAGAAACCGGCTCGTGCAAATTTCCATTGCGATTGCCAGAAGTATTCATTAAAACAAAACGAATCTTTTTTTCAGGGATCACCTGTACTAATTTGCAAACCCGACGCACCGAATCACGCACTAGCATCCAAGGCCGTCCGTACAAACCCTTAAAGCTTAAATTATGCCCTAAGCAGGAAGCAACAGCGTCACAGTCTAATAGAATTTTCTGTAAATCTTCCTTTGCCATGTCTAAAGCAGTACCAACATATACCTTTAACTTAGAATGGTTAGCACTTTCATTCCGCAAAGAATCTAGAGAGCGGACAATGGCAACTACCTCATGCCCTTTTTCCAATAAATGTTTCACCAGATACTTACCTGTCGCACCACTCGCCCCTAGTACAAGTACTTTCATAATCATATTCCCCTTTTATTTACAGTGTAAGTTTATATTTACACTGTAAATAAGTCAAGTAAATAAAAAATACCTTAAAAAGAAAGGAAATAGTAAATATTTTATTGAAATTATACTTTGTTGCGTCAAATATACAACTAGGATTGATAGGATTAAAAAAGATGCGAGGCTTACGAAATTATCTAACGATACTACTCATCTCTTGGTTTTGTGGAAGCTGCTTAGCTGAAAAACCAGACAACATCCTATCGTTTATGTTGCCTCTTCTTTCCTCTTCCGACTCCACCGAAATTGGGGTCAATGTTTCCGAGACCTCTTTGGCAGTCTCTGAAGGAGGAAACGCTGCGACTTATACAATTTCTCTCAACCGAGCCCCAACCGCCGATGTAAGTATTACTTTTTCTACAGATGATAGGCTAAATGCAATTCCAAGCATCCAATTCACCACAACGGATTGGAATGTAGCACAAAGTATAAGTGTTTCCCCGCTAGATGATGCATTAGCCAATGGCAACTTAGATACGAGTATCACACATACAGTCACCAGCAACGACCCTGACTACAATGGTTTTGCTGCCAACGCTGTTGCAGTATCGATTGCAGACAATGATAGCATAGGTATCACAATGAATGTATCAGACGCCTCAGCTACAGAGGGAAGCGATACCGCAAGTTATACAGTCGTTCTAAATACACAACCAAGTTCTGACGTAACTGTCAATATTACCAACGATAGCCAGGTAACTCTAAGTTCTAACAGCCTAACCTTTACCACAAGCAATTGGAATACAGCACAGACAATCACAGTCACCGCAGTAGACGATACACTCACAGAGGGAACACATACTCCCAGTATTACCCACGCGGTAAGTAGTAGTGATAGCGATTACAACAGCATCTCTGTCAGCAATCCCAGTATAAGCATTACAGACAATGACGTTCCTGGTGTTACCATTACAGCTACTGATGACAGTGCCAATGAATCTGGCGATACCGCAAGTTATACAGTCGTTCTAAATACTGCGCCAACAGCAAATGTCACAGTCACTATCACTGACGACAGCCAAGCAACTCTTAGCTCCAATAGTTTGACCTTTACAACAAGTGATTGGAATACGGCACAGACCGTTACAGTCACCGCTGTAGATGATGCTGTCACAGAAGGCCCGCATACTCCCAGTATCACCCACTCGGTAAGTAGTAGCGATGGCAATTACAATGGAGTCTCTGTAACCGACCCAAGCATTACTATCTTGGACAATGACAACGGCGATGTTACCATTACCCAATCGGGTAGCGATACCAGCGTGATGGAAGGTTTTGGGGATGACACTATCTCTTATGTCTTAACCAGCATGCCTACTAATGATGTAACCTTCAGCATCAGTTTTGATACCAGCCAGGTGCAAGTCAACGGCTCGAGCACAAGTCCCGTACAACTCACATTCACCAGTGCAAACTGGAATGTAGCACAAAGCGTAACTGTCACAGCTGTAGCCGATGCAGTCATAGAATCTGCAACTCATACATCCACGCTAAGCTATAGCACTAGTAGCACGGATCTATTCTACCATGTAATAACTCTTACTGGCACAGATGTGAATATCATCGAAGACCACGGAACTCATCTTGTGGGTAGCTTCGAAACAGGAAGCGTCAATATTACCAACAGTAATACAACAATCAACCTCACAACTTCAGTAAATGCTCTAACATCTTTTGTTTCTTGTAACTTCCAATACTATTCTTCTGCCAATCACCATGCAGCTACTTGTCAACTAAGTTCCGATGGGTCTCAGGTAGAAATCAAAACAGGAGGTGGTACCAGTGCGAGAGTAAATTATTACGTAGTAGAGTTTGACAGCGGTACCATTGTCCAACGTGGTGCGTCTAGTTTTGCCTCAGGTGATACCAGCCAAACCGTGACCTTAGATTCTACCATTGACACCTCAAGAACTATGGTTATTGCCTATACCAGAACAACAGATAGTTCACACTCTGTAGATGAGAGAAGATTTATCAAAGCAGTAGTCACAAACTCCACCACGCTTACACTGAGTCGTAGTGAATCAGGATCGACTGCTGAAGTAGAATACCAAGTGATTATGATGTCGTCCTCCTCGGTACAAAGTGGCGAAGTAACCCTGGCCAATGGTTCTACTTCTGTTACAGATACAATTTCAACGGTCGATCTAAATACTAGCTTTTTGGTGTTTAACTATACCGGTGCAGGCAGCATCAATGGAATCGAACACAATCTATACACTAGAGGCAGTTTGGCTAGTACAACAAGCGTTGAATTTACCCGTACTGGAACTAATGGTGACATTCCTATTTCCTACTTTGTAGTTACTTTGACATCTGGTATCCAAAGTATCCAACGTGGAAGCACAGCCATTGCTAGCACTGCTGTAAATACCAACCAAGCCATAAGCTCTGTAGATCTAACCCGCAGTTTGGTGATTCTCTCCAATGATACAGAAGTCGATGGAAGCGATGCCAGTGCCCAAGACTCCAGTACCTACTGGGTGGACACAAGCTCTACTGGCACACAACTAACATTTAGTCGCAACAACCACGAAAACCGTACTGCAACCATAAACTGGGAAGTAGTTGAATTCAGCCCTTAGCATATGTTTTAAGACACCCTGTAAATAATGAGTTGAACCTAACCCAGTCAGTATTTACCTGTAGCATATGAGTCTGTTGCGTATGCTACAATCCTACATTCCCGAACGTAGTATGGACGAATATTCGCTCATTGCCGAAGCACAACAGTTTCGCCCAGAACTTGCCTTTGAGGACTTGCAACACGATCTTCTACAAACCTTAGTGCAAAAAGAAGGTATTGCCAAAGCGATGGCTGTTTTCTACGCAAAGCTCATTTACAATTCCCGCTCACAAGAATTCATCAAAAACCTCAAACAAATTGAGTTCGACTTTTCCTCCCTACCACAGATATCAGGTGAAGTATGGGTCATTCCTGCTGGCTTTTACCGCGACATCCCAGAGTTTGATGGGGATGGTTCCCTAATCCGCAAAATTTGCGGGCATTTCGGCTTGAACTCTAGATTAGTCGCTGTCAACCCCAAAGGCTCTGTCTCCGAAAATGCCGAATTTATCATCGCAGAACTTTGCAAACACAATACAAAGCCAATCATCGCGTTTAGCATCAGCAAAGGTGCCGCCGACTTACGCATCGCATTAGAGCGTAGGCCAGATCTACAGTCCAAAATCCAAGCCTGGGTGTGCATTGGAGGTTTGTTACGTAGCAATCCTATCGCAGATGCCATGTTAAAAAAGAAAGGTGTGAAAAAATTTCTACAAAAGTCAGTAATGCAACTCTTGGGCATCCCCTTAGAGTTTCTTTCCGAATTTTCCAGCAAGACTGGTATCTTAAATGCAGAGCTAAATATACACATCAAACAACAGATCAGCGTCATCGCCCTACCGCTTGCATCCCATATGCAAGGCAATATTCTCAAACGTTTCAAAGTTCTCTCTCGCTATGGCCCCAATGACGGATATACCCTGTCTTTAGATTCTGTTTTGCCAAAGGGTTTTGTCTATCCGTTATGGGGTGCTGACCATTACTTTCGCTCTTCCCAATTGAACGAAACTCTTTACAAAATTTTTTACTATCTGGGCCAAACATGATCCCCCAAGCAACACTTCCTTCGTCTTGGTATTTTGTTTGTAAGGCCAAAGATTTAACAGTAGGCAAAGTCTTAGCAAAAACTTTTAACAACATTTCTCTTGTGTTCTTTCGTGGAGAATCGCAAATTCCTATTGCAATGGAAGCGCGCTGTTCCCATTTGGGGGCTGACCTTAGGCATGCAACAGTTGTCAATGCAAAGATTGTTTGCCCCTTACACGAATGGCAGTACAACTCTTCCGGTTCCTGCGTTGCGACGAAGTTAGCCAGAGACACGTTACCCGATAATAAGCAAAAGGTCTATCCCTGCATGGAAAAATTTTCTAGCATTTTTGTGTTCTTAGGTGAATGTTTTTTTCCCTTTCCTAGTACTTCCTTTGCTACTGGCTTTACCTTTGAAGCTGCTGCGTCTATTGATTTGGATGCTAGCTGGCAGAGCCTTGCGAGTAACTCTTTTGACGTAGAACACTTGACTGTAGTACACAAACGTGGCCTACACGCAGAACCCCAAATCCAAATTCTCAACAAACACACACTTACGTTGCAGTACGAGTCCTATGTTCTCGCTAATAGAATCTCTGACAAGATTATGAAATTCCTCTCCGGCAATCGTATCCGGGTACGAGTACATACCTATGGTGGCACCTTTATCACCGTCGAATCGCAATTGAAACAGCAAAAGTCGGTTCTTATCTTCTCCTTCGTCCCTGAAAGTGCAACGCACACCCACGTCTATATGATAATCGGTGTCCCGCAAAGTCTGCCTATTTGGGATACAGTACGGAGAAAACTCAGCATCTATCTCTACCGCAGCTTTTTAAAACGAGACCTAGTCGCCGTTCACAACATGCAGGTGAGGTTAGAGAACTTAAAGCAGGATAAATACCTCAAATATTACTGGCAATATTTACAGGATTTGCCTTAGAACAAATCGTTCCCTGAGCGTAGTCGAATGGGAACAGAACAACGGAGCAACACATGAAACCAAGATCCCTTTTAAAAACTATCTTCTGGATTTCTCTATTTTTGAGTGTATCTCTATGGGCCAAACCGGCTTTGCCTGAGTTCCAAACGCTCTACCAACACCAGCATGAAGTTTCGCGAGCACAGTTTTTTTGGTCAGGGAAAGCGATTCTTTCTGTAGGCTATGACAAAGCGATCCGCTACTTTTCCATAGCAAAAAAGCGAAGTAAAGTCATCTACGACACTAAGCATTGGATCTATCGCTTTGCTATATCGCCCAATCAACGGTGGATAGCCTATACCACTTCCCACAAAAATTACATCCGTCTATTTGATCTAAAAACACGAAAAGTCAAACGCATCTTACAAGGTCACATATCTACTGTGCGTGGTTTGGCATTTCACCCTTCTGGCAAGTACCTAGTATCTACCGCCGATGACCAAAAGTTGATCCAATGGGATCTGCAAAAGGGTACAGAAGTTATGCGAAAATCTATTGATAACGATTATATCTCACACTTGCTGTTTAACAAAAAAGGCAATTTACTTGCTGCAGGAATGAATACGCTCTATATTTTGCAAAGAGGAAAATATGACATCATCCACCGCTACCCCATCAAAATGCAAGTTTTGGATATGGCTTTGCACCCCAAACATAATATTGTACTTCTCACAGGCAACCCGATGACAAACCTAGGTCATAATCTAACCATCATCGATTTGGATAAGCAAAGTACACACCCGCAACGCCTACCCACCAAGATTCTCACCTCCGTAGCCGTTTCGCCAGATGAACTCCTACTAGCCACAGGAGATATTGAAGGCAACGTTGAGTTCTTCGATTACAGTTCCCTACAGAGCTACAAAAAAGAGAAAGTCCACGGCAAATATGTAGCCTCGGTTGGTTTTTCTCCGAATAACAGGGATTTCTTTTCGGCGTCTTATGATGGAGTGGTGAAAATATGGCGTAGGGAAAAAGCAGCGCGAAAATGAAAAGCCTAGCTAGGCTTTTCTGAATTGACGTGTACTAGTATATCTAGGTTTTTTATCTATTCTACTTTTTTAGGAGCATGTTTCACTCTATACAGAGAGGCATGCATAATCGCTGTGCTATCAATCACATACGCCTGGCAGTCTTTTTGCCAATCACTATCGTCTATCTTGCCCAAAGCTCTCTCATAGAGTATGGAGGAAATGTACCTTGCAACAATGATGATGAGGTTCTCCGCTACTCGCTCTTTTTCCTCCTCAGTTGTAATCATACGAAATTCGCTGAGACATTCCGCAAACATACCGGCTTGTTCTTGTAGGTACTTAGAAGGAGAGTCCAAGCTGCCCACAAGCGAATCGATGTAACGTTTGAAAAAGCCATCGCCAGTCATGCCTGCAACAATTCCTCCGGTCGACAATCTCACGTGCAGCTGACTGGTACCTTCATAAATGGTATTGATACGCCCATCGCGGTAGAGCCTGGATACGTCGTAGTCTTCGGTGTAGCCAGCACCACCGTGGATTTGGATGGCTAGGTTACCGGAAAGGAGATTTTCTTCTGCACAGTAGTATTTGGCGACAGAGGTCATGATGGCGGCGAGGTTGCTCCACTGTGACACTCTTTCATCCCTACGAATTTCTCTATCCGTTTTGCCCTGCTTTTCCAAACGAATCTGGTGGTGTTGGTACATGTCAACCACATAGGCTGTCTCCAAAGCAAATAGGCGGGTCGCATTGGTTTCGCGTTTGATTTTATGCAACATCTCTGCTACAGCAGGAATCTGGATGATCGGTTTACCAAATTGTTCTCTTTCCTGGGCGTATTTCAAAGATTCGTAATACCCAGCCGCTCCGCCACCAGGGCCACCAGCTGCACAACCCATACGCATAAAGTTTGTCATCCCAAGCGTATAGCGGGTGAGTCCCAAGCCTTCCTGTCCCAAAAGTTCTGCATAGCTATTTTCATAGACAATCTCACAGGTTGGGGAGGAATGAATTCCCATTTTCTTTTCCAGACCAGCTACCTCAATGTCAGAACTCTTCACCAGAAACAACGAAAGTCCGCGTGCTCCTTTTTTGCTGCCGGTACGAGCCAGGGTTAACAATAGGGCTGGATTTTCACCTAACCCACAGCCTTGTGAAATAAAACGCTTGGTTCCCGTGATGCGGTAGGAACCATCCTCTTGCTTGGTAGCAACTGTTCTGACGTTATTCAAATCAGAGCCAAAATCAGGTTCCGTCAATGCCATTGCAAACAGAGATTCCCCCGAAGAAGCCTTGCTGGCATAACCATCGTTTTGCTCTTCGGTTCCATAACGAGAAACGATCTGTGCTAGGTTCAACAAGTTCATCGTCATACAAAAGGGGACATCGGCACGAGCCATGATCATGGTATAGAAAGCACCAATCGTTACCGGAAAGCCCAAGCCTCCCGAAATTCTTGGCATAGCAAACGACATCAATCCAGTTTGCTTGAATTTTTCATAGAGTTCTAGCTGTTCCTCAGGAAAGGTCACCTTACCATCCGCATACTGCAAACCCTTCTTATCCATAATCGGAGCTAATTGTGAGACTTCCTTACCAAAGAACTCACCTAAAGAATCCAAACTGGAGCGATAGAGATCCACAGCTTCTTCTGTGGACGATGGAGCCAACTCAAAGCGTGGGTCAGATGTTTCTTGGTAGCGTTTGTAGTCAAAAAACTCTTCCCCTTCTACGGCTGGAACTATGGCTTGCCAGTTCACTATATGCTCAAAAATTAGGGAAAGGTCTTTGTCGTCTGTAAAATAATTATTTGCTATCATCTATTTTCCTATGGCATGGGCTGCATTTAGACCTTCTAAGAAGGCACGTTTGGCATCGATTCCTTTGGCATCCTTGGCACCACCAATGAGAAAGGTTTGTTTGTCGGGATACTTCTCTGTGTACTGGTGGTAGAGCGAGTCTTCCCTTTCTTGACCGGCACAAATGATGAGAGAATCACACCCGTAAGTTTTTTCTTCCCCGTTTTTTAAGACAAACTTCAAACCATCCTCGGCAACTTCTTTGTAGCTTAGGCCGTGGTAAAACTCTACTCCTGCGGCTGTCAATTCTTGCTTGAGTGCCCAAAAGGTGGTAGGGCCAAGTCCAGCTCCGTGCTTGCCGGTTCTGCGAAAAATCGCTACGTCTGTATCCGCCTTGTGGTCTTGGATAACTACATCGGTGTAAGATTGGATGTTGTATTTTTTATTGTACGATTCAAAGGTTGGGTCTTTGCCCTCTGTCAATTTATGAGCCACATCAACTCCAATACCACCACCTCCGATAACAGCAACCTTTTTTCCGGGCTGAAACTCGCCAGTCAAGTAATCTGTGTATGTTCCCACTGGTAGCTTTTCCATTCCTTCTAAAGAAATCTCACGTGCTTTTACTCCAGTAGCAAAAATAACAGTATCGGGACGTATTTCTTCTAACAATTCCAGAGAACAAGCCGTATTTAGCTTTAGATCAACTCCCAGAGCAGCCAATTCATGGGTGAAATAACGAATCGTTTCTTTGAACTCAGACTTGCCTGGAATATGAGAAGCAAGCTGAAATTGTCCGCCCAACTCACTTGCCTTCTCATAAAGGGTTACCGAGTGGCCAAGATCCGCAGATGCCCGTGCCGCTTCCAACCCTGCAGGCCCAGAACCAATCACCACAACCTTTTTAGGAGCAACTGGAGAAGTCACTTCATAGTTTAACTCGTGTACGGCTTCTGGATTTACAATACAACTGACATCCTTTTCTTGGAAAGCATGGTCTAGACAGGCTTGGTTGCAGGCAATACAGGTATTGATCCTCTGCGACATACCATCTTTTAACTTATCTACAATCGCCGCATCAGCCAAGAACGGACGTGCCATAGAAATGATATCCGCCTGTTTTTCTGTAAAAATTTTCTCAATAGCAGTTTCTTCGTTCACACGATTGGAAGCAATGATGACAACCCCAGGAGTTTGCTCTTTGATACGCCCTGCGATATTTGCCCAAGCTCCGCGAGGAACCAATTGGCTGATAGTAGGAATGCGCGACTCATGCCAACCAATGCCAATGTTCAAGGCTGAAACCCCTTCGTCTCGCAAAGTCTGTGCCAGTAGACACACCTCTTCAAAAGTAGGGTTGCCTGGAATGAGATCAATGCCAGACATTCTAAAAATCACAGGAAATCCTTCTGGTACATTCTTCTTCACAGCACGTAGGACTTCAATCGACATATTCATCCGGCGGGTTGCGTCACCACCAAAGTGGTCGTCGCGTTTGTTGGTGACCCCTGAGAAGAATTGGTTTATCAAATAGCCTTCACTTCCCATTATTTCTACAGCTCCAAAGCCACTTTCTTGCGCACGCCTCGCTGCTATACCAAAATCCTCGACAGTTTGCCAACATTCTTCTTCTGTCAATGCTTTAGGTACATAGCGATTGATAGGCGCACGGATCGCAGAAGGCCCGACACAGTTGCGAAAAAATGCGTATCTCCCTGCATGGAACAATTGGGCACACATGATGCCTTTGCCCTGCATAAGCTGGTTCATCTTGCTAAGTTCTTGTGCGTGTTCGTCGACTTGCAAATTGAAAAAGGTCTTGGAACCCTTGCCCTCTTCGTTGACACTGATACCACCGGTTACAATGATACCTACGCCGCCGTCAAAGCGTTTGCCATAAAAAGCCGCCATTCTTTCGGCAGTGCCTACCTCACCTTCTACTCCTAGGTGCATCGAACCCATGATAAAACGATTGGGTATGGTTGCATTTCCGATCTTAATTGGTTCAAAAGCTGTATTCATGATTGCCCTCGTATAATTTACCAGTGGTAATATATATTCAATATAAAGCAAGTGAAAAAGTTACCATTGGTAAATTATCTTGTTGTAAATTATTGGGAATGCTTACAATAAGGCCATGCTAGCTAAAAAAAAGGTGAAAAAGACCAGCAAGGTGGGGAGACCCTCCAAAAAAGCAGGAATCACGGTACGACAAGACTTAATTCTAGCAGGGGTCGAAATCCTTAAGACCACTCCCTTAGAGGAATTTTCGCTACGCAAGGTTGCGGCGCATGCCGGTGTCAGCCACGTTGCCATGTACCACCACTTTGCCGATAAAAATGACTTACTAGCAGAAATTGCAGAAATCGGTTTCCAGGATTACTTCACACTCTTCAACCAAGAGTTAGAAAAAGTGGGGGACGATTTTGTCAATCGTTACAACGCACTCGGTTGGACGTATTTCCAATTTATCATGAACAACCAACAGTACGCCAAAATTATGTTTGGCGGCATGGGAAAATCACACCCCAAACTCTCTTCCATCTCACGTAAGACTTACCGACAATTGCACGAAACCATCCGCCTCGGGCAAAATCTTGGATTTATCCAAAAGGGGCACACGCGTGAAAAAACCCTAGCTTCCTGGGCCATTATCCACGGGTTTGCCATGCTATTCTTGGAAGGCCGGCTCAAACCCAAACAAAATCCGCAGGAAATGCAAGATTTCATCCGCTCGGTTACAAAACACGTTTATATTGGTATGACAGAGTTGTAGTTTTTGAGGCGACTCTATGAACTTTATAAATGAACTTACCGTAGCAAGCATAGCTCTATATTTTTTAGTCATTGCCCTTTTAATTGCCAATTTTAAAGAAAGACAGGGTTGGTATTTACTTGGTATCGTTTTTATTTTGACTTCCTTTTCTATTTTACGCTTATCATTAGTTACAAATGGCAAGTTACTTGTTTATTTTCCATTTTTCGTTTTTCCAAGTTTCTTTCTACTCGGTCCCCTCGTTTCTTTTTATACGAGAACGATATTGTTTGCAGAGAAGATTATTCTTGCAAAAAATAAAAAGATACTTCTACCCGTTGTTTTGGGATTCTTCGCTCATACCTGTATGTATATCCTATTTGAAGAATTTAGAGATGCAAAAATAATCCAAGAGCAAGTCAAAATTGTTAGGTTTTATACCTATACCTTAACCTTTGTCGCCGGTAGTTACAACCTCTGTTACTATTTCTTAGCATGGAAACGGATCAAAAGCCTAAAAAGTCATATGAGTCAAGAAACTCGAATTGCCAACCCTATCCATGTCTTTTATATAAAGCTAATTATAGAAACTCTATCAACTCTGACTTTTATGTCTATGGGAATCTCGCTTAAAGATATGTGGAACAAAACTCCGCAATTTCCTACAAATCCAACAGGAGCCATTTTATCTCTATTTCTCGGCTATGTTTTTGTATTCTATTATATGAAAAAACCTCTCATCCCTAGCACACAAAAACAAATAGCAACAAAGCAAAAAAGTAAGTACGCAAAACAAAACCTGACAGTAGAAAAAAGAGGCGAGTACCTAGCACAACTGGAGCATTATTTTCAAGAAAAGAAACCTTACCTAGAAGAAAACCTAACTCTAGATACTCTTGCTAAGCGGTTAGACATTCCCTCCTATCATCTTTCTATGGTTATCAATATCGAGAAAGAGCAAAACTTCTTTCAATTTACCAATGCTTGGAGGGTAGAAGAGGCTAAAAAGTTATTGCTAAACCCACAAAATCACACCTACACGATTTTAGATATAGCGTTTCGTTCCGGCTTTAATTCGAAATCTGTTTTCAACCGTGTATTCAAAGAAAGTACCGG
>JBCCIA010000087.1:0-16615 GCA_039028475.1 Spirochaetota bacterium
CAAAAATTTGTTGTAAAGAACTCTTTTTTAAAGAAGAGTTTATTTTTTATAGATAAAATTACACTTTATCTATAATTTATATTCCTAAACTGTTTTTATGGTGTAGTTTGTAAAAAAGTAGTAGACAATTTTCTAAGACATTAACAATATATCTAAGTACATTTTTACTTTAAATGTACTTATTTGAAAAAAAGCTCTCCGCCCGGTTCAGGTTTGCAGACGCGACCCGGACGGAGAAACCCACCATAGAGGTGTAAAGAAATTCTGTGTACTACTCAGTACACCGTCAAGCCCTTTACACCTCTGGTGAAACTATATTACTACGAGGTATAAACACTATGAAACCAATAGAAGAACCAGATTACAAAGCTCTGCTCGATCGGATGGAAGTCTTGGTTGACAGGCTCTACAACAAGAGCAAGGTTTACCGCAAAAAACGCCGTAAGAAGTATCACAAGTTGCTGCATACACAGATCAAGTATTTGCGTGCACAGTTAGAGTAGATTTTTTTCCCTATTTCCCTATTTCCCTATTTCTTTATTTCGTTGTAGTGTGTATGTTGCGTTGGAATAGGGAGGTAGGATGTAACTATTTTACTCTAGCAAAAAAACGTTTCAGTCTATGTTCTGGAACTTCTGTGATTTTTGCAATTATAGCCAGTGTAAAACCTTCTCGTTTCATTTTCAACGCTGTTTGTAAATTCTGTTTCCGTTTTATGCGTATTTCCCTTCGTTTGATACTTTCTACTCTAATCCATCCCATTTCTTGTGCGATTTCTTGGACTCTTTCTTCAATGGCTGTCATGTTTACTCCTAGGCGTTTGGCAATTTTTAGCAGTCTTTTGGGATACAGAAGCATTGCATATTTCAAATCCCGCTTCTTTAGTATGGACTCTTGTAAGTAACTGTCGAGCTGTTTTTTTTCTTGGAATAAGCGAATTTTTTCGACTTCTCCCAGCTTATCTGCGGGCAATTCTGAAATAACCACTACATATAGTGGAGCTAGTAGCTTAGTATCCAATGTTTTGTAGATGCCTTGTTTTACTTTGGTCATAGTACATTTTTTAAATAATGGTTTAGGTGTAATGGAACAGAAAAGGATAAAACGTAGCTTTCCTGCTTTTTTAGGATTGCGTACGAGAAAATTTACTAGATAGGCATGGATTTTGTATATATCTTCTTGGCGAAATCTATCCTTTTCTGATTTGAATTCCATCAGATTGTATTTGGCAAAGATTTTCAAGTAGACCATTGTGGCATTGATCGGGACATCTTTTGCCTCTAAATAGAAGTCTACTCGTTTTGGGTCGCCGGGGATCTCGTATTCGATTTCCAAGTGGTATCTTTGGTCTAAGACTTCTTTTACCACCTCTTTGAAAATCTCATCAAATAATTTTTTGAACAGCATCTACCCGTACAGGTCAAAAATTTGCTGTAAAGAACTCTTTTTTTCTTGTAGGGCTTAGTTTTTGAGTGGAAATTACTCGTTATCTCTAATTTATTTTTCTAGCAGTTTGTATGATCACTCAATAGGCAGTGGAATCCCCGCAAGCCTTTTCAAGGTATATTTATAAGAAGTTTCCACCAGTTCATGGATGATTTTCTTTTCCTTAACATCAAAAATCCCGTATTGCTGCAATGAGGGGGTGAGAAAGGTAATCTTGTCATGGCCTTTCATGGTCTCTACTTTACTTTGTCTGGCAAAGCTCTCTATACACATACATTCGATCATCACATCATAGATCTGCGGATACTTCTTGCGTTTGCTGGCAAAGAGAGTTTTCCAACCAGAAAGTGTGGCTCCGTATTTTTCGATGTTGTCAAAGGGACTTCCTGAATTTCCGTCGTTCAAGTCGGCAATGAATTGCCAACCTTCATGGCAGAAGGGGTAGAGAAATTCTGCTGGTAGGTTGTGCATGATTCCACTATCAACAAAAACTTGCTCTTCTGTTACCACGGGAGGCCAAACCAAAGGCAAGGAACCACTCGCACGTACTGCCAACCACAACGGACCACGCTGGATGGTGCTCAATTGTCTAGTCTTGAGGTCAACTGCCGATAGTATAATAGGAATCACCAGATCTTCTATGTTTCGATTGCCATAAACAGCTTTTAAAATGCGTTCAATTTTTTTACCACTTCTTAGGGATACGGCTGGAAGAGTAATGTCCCAAGGTCTTATATTTAGGCCTTGGTTGATCTTTACGGTTTTTTCTAGGCGTTCCTCGTGAGACAATTCTAGACTTACTAGACTAGCGATGCCGGAACCAGAACTTGAACCAGAGAGAATGTCAATCGGATACTGTTTTTCCTCTAGGGCTTGCAGCATGCCAAGGTAGGCAATGCCGCGCGAAGAGGCTCCACCAAATGTGAGTCCATAGGCATTGCCTAAAGTAATGCGAATGGCTCGGTGCAAGTCGTCTTCTCGGTAATTGCGAATGTGGTGGTGGAAATGCAGCCAGGGTCTTTCGTCTAGCCACTTTGCGGTACCTTGGGGAAGTGAGTCATTGCCTGGGTGTAGGAGGATCAAGTGGTGGAAGGAAAAATTTGCACTGCGTTTTCTTTCACCCCATTTTTTTTCTTCTGCGTTTGCAAAATGATTTGCATCGGCTTGGCCTACCCACCACATCCTGTCTGATTGGCGGATTGCATATTCTTTCCATTCTGGAGACCCTTCATTGCAGGAGAAAATGATATATTTGTACTGTGATTCTATTTTTTCAAACCAGGGTCGCAATGCGTGGATCGTGCTGGTCATAGATTGCAGCTTGGCGAAACGAAATCCTGTTTCTTGTTCTACTACCTTTTGGGTGATGAGAATGACCTTACCGTATTTTTCCATTTCGTGGAAGAGTAGTTGTTCAAATTCTTGCCAGTGGCTTTGTTTTTGTAGAGAGATCAGACAAAATGTGTTAGAGTCGTGTACCCGTACCTTTTGATCAATTCCTTGCAAACGTTTCAAAGCAATCTCGGCGATTTTCATACGCAGGTCAGGAATTCTCTGGTTGAGTTTGTCGAGAGAGTCTGTAGATAAACTCGCAATGGTGGAGTCGCGCAAGGCTACAACTTTCGCAGAACGGGGAACATTGGATAGAACGGACATCTCGCCAAACAGATCTCCTGCTCCAAATTCTTTTAAGATCCTTCGGCTCTTCCCTTCGGCAATGGCACAAAGCCTTCCACGGATTACAAAAAAGAGTTCTTTTCCAGATTCATTTTTCTTAATCACCGTTTGCCCACCTTGCAAATGCAAAAACTTAAGTTCTGAATAGATTTTTGCTTTTTCATTTTTGGAGAATGTATTTAGAACCGCTAGGTCTTTGAAGGTCGAGTCAATTAGGTTCTTTTTGCATAAAAGAGTTAGAAACGTCGCCTCTTTGAAAGGGTCGTCATCCTGTATAGTGTAGATAGGGTGTGTGGTTTGCAACCATTGCGATAGCTCTTCATTGCTATCATTTTTTTGGATCAGAACGTGGTAATTGAGTTTAAATTTTTCTCGGTGCTTGAGTAATTTTTCAAATACTTGTATGGAGTGTAGAGGGGTTGTTGGTTTGGCGACAAAAAATAAAAAGTCAGCTTGCCGGAGAAGGAAGCGTTGCCAGGAAAGGTCAAAATTCGGTATATCAATGATGACTGATGTATTTGTTTTTTCCAATTGCGAGAATATAACAATAGCCTCTTGGTGTAGGTCGGTAAAGAGTTCTAACTTCTCAGCTTTCTGCATAAGTGGCCAAAAAGGACTTTGCGAGAGGAGCACAGATGTTTCTGTTTTTTGGATCTGCTGGTAAAAAGCGGAGCGTATATCTGCAAAGCTATCTTCTTTTTCCAAACCCAACCAAGCAATGGTTTTGATTTCTAAAGGTTCTATTGCTTTATTCTTACGTTCTTTGAGTAGGTTTTTGGTAGACTCTTGCGCTAGACGTATAGTAAATTCAGGAGCTTGGTACATGAGCTCTTTTGCTGTACTTTTTTGTAAACTGTAGAGGACAGAATCTCTTTTGGCGATTACAGAAGCCGAACGCCTTTCATCATTTAAAATAGCGACTTCTCCAAAGGATTCTCCCGGTATGATATAGCTGGTATTATTTTTGCCAGGAACGGATACTTCGAGTTTTCCTGCTAGTAAGAAGTACAGCGAATCGGCCGGGTCATCTGTTTCAAATAACAGCTCACCTGCTGTTAGGTACTTGATTTGTAGAGAATTCCGTATGAGTTGCAGATGCTTATCTTCTAATCCTTGCAAGAGGGAAAAATCTTTTACATCGATATTCATTTCTTGGAAACTTTCTTTTTCCACGGCAAACCGTAAACCAAAAATTCATTGTCTATTTTCCGATTTCATGCCCTACTTGCACATAGGAGATTTTATCATGGCAAAGAATAAGATATTGGCTGATGTAGACGTACTAGTTGTCGGGGCTGGAATATCTGGGCTGACTGCAGCGAGCCAATTGCAAAAACAGGGTGCCGAAGTGATCGTTTTAGAAGCTCGTGATAGAGTTGGTGGTAGGGTTTTTACAGATCGTTCTTTGGGTGTACCTCTCGATCTGGGAGCAGGTTGGATCCATGGACCCGATACCAACCCATTGGCAAAAATCGCTAAAAAATTACAGCTTCCCACCTTTCTTACTGATGATGAAAACGTTGTTGTCTTTGATAAACAGGGAAAAGTCGTTTCTATGCAGGAGCTCACCCGGTTTGAAGAGAAAATGGAAGCAATCCTGGAAAAAGTAGAAGAGTATGCAGAGGAGCTGGATGAGGATATTTCTTTGGTAGAAGCCCTGCAGGAAGTTGCTGGTACTTATTTGCAAGAGCCTCTGATCCAGTACCAGTTGTCCGCCTATTATGAGTTCGATTATGGGGCTTCTATCGAGGAACTATCTGCGTGGTATTGGCAGGATGACGAAGCCTTTGCTGGTGAGGATGTTCTTTTTCCCAATGGTTATGCAGATATCAGTGATTTTTTGGCTAAAGACCTACGTATCGAATGCGATACCCCTGTGCAGGCTATTGGCTACGATAAGGACGGTGTGGAAATACGTACTGCGAAGGGTAGCTATGAAGCATACTGTGCAGTTGTGACGGTGCCTCTCGGTGTCTTGCAAAAAGAGAAGATTTCTTTTAAGCCTGCTTTGCCAAAGAGAAAAAGAAAGTCGATTGCCAGGTTAGGGATGGGAAACCTCAATAAAATTATGCTGCTTTACGAATCAGCCTTTTGGCCGGAGGATAAACAGTATTTCGGCTATTTAGGCGAGGATGCTGGCAAATATTCGTATTTTCTCAATGCAAAAACCTTTACTGGGAAGAATATTCTGATAACTTTTGCTTTTGGAAACGCTGCTGCTAGCTTAGAGAAGATGCAGGATGCAGAGGTCGCTGCCGAAGTAACAGAAGTGCTCTCAAGAATATTTCCTAAGGCTACAGAGCCGGAGAAAGTTCTTGTAACTCGTTGGAAATCTGACCCCTATTGCTATGGAGCTTATAGTTACAATGCAGTTGGGGCAAGTGGCAAAGATTTCCAGAGACTGGCAGAGCCGGTAGGAGATGTTTTGTATTTTGCAGGAGAACATACCAATGAGTCCTACCGTGGTACCGTGCATGGTGCCTATCTTTCCGGTTTACGGGCGTCTGAGGAGGTTTCGAAGTACTTACAAAGTATCTGAAAACAAGCATAGTCTCTCACCAAAGGTAAGCCGTAAGAGCCTATAGTTTTGTTTTACGACAGGCCATTAGATTGAGTAAAATTAAAAACGGTGTATAAAATTTTTTCCATGTGACTCCAATGATCTTGACATAATCCTTACTAACATGCGATAGTGTAAAAAACTTAGTACAAAAAGAACTGTAATATTATGAGTGATAAAGAAGATCATGTAAACAAAGGTGGCTTAATCGCCTTCACATTCTCAATGGTATTTGTTTTTGCTTTTTTTGCCTATGTCATTTCTGTAGGCGTCAATGACAATACCAATAAATACGCAGATACCCCAAGCCAGCAGAGTGCACCTGCTAAATAAAAATGAAACACTTTTTTGCCTTCATCTGCCTCAGCATTGCTGTTTCTGTCTCAGCCTATGACCCTGGGCAGAAGCCAGTACGCAATGAAACTCCCAAACAGTTGCAAGATGTAGGCATTTTTGAAAATCCAGGTGTAAGCCTCGATTTGCAAGCTCCTTTCCGCGATCAAAATGGTCAGGACGTTACTTTAGCCAAGTATTTCACCAGTAGCAAGCCCGTTTTACTCGCGTTGATTTACTATAAATGCCCCAATTTGTGTAATTTTCAATTGAACGGTCTGACCAAGGCATTGAAAGAGATGAAATGGACAGTAGGAAAAGAGTTTTCTCTAGTGGCTATTAGCATCGACGCAAAAGAAACACCTGAAATTGCCTCTAAGAAGCGAGATGCTTATTTAAAAGAATATGCACGTGTAGAGGCGGATAAGGGTTGGCATTTTTTAACTGGCCCTGAGGAGTCTATCCATAAGATTTCTGCACAAGTGGGCTTTCGTTTTAAGTGGAATGAAGAAACAGAGCAGTGGGCACACTCAGCAGCAACGTATGTCATGACTCCAGATGGCAAACTCTCGCGTTACTTGTATGGCATTGGTTACGAAGCCAAAACTCTACGTTTGTCATTGGTGGAGGCAAGCCAGGGAAAGATCGGCGATATTGTCGATCGATTCGTATTGTTTTGCTTCCAATTCAATCCTGAAAAAAACCAATATACTTTATACGCCTACAATTTGATGCGAGTCGCAGCTTCTATAACTGTCTTATTTTTAGGAATATTTTTATTTACCTATTGGAACAATCAAAATAAAAAGGAACCGCAAGGAGCATAACTTTTATGTATTTTTACTTGGCAAACAGCTCGTTTATGCCTATCAAAGCCTCAGAATTGGCAGGGCAAGTAGATGACCTCTACATATTTTTAATTATCATTAGTGTCATAGGTATTATTTTTTCCATAGGAGCTATGATCTATTTAGTATATCGCTATAAGAGAAAGACTGCTTCAGATAAAACTGCCTATATAACCCATAACCATACCTTGGAGTTTATTTGGAGTTTTATTCCTTTTATCGCATTTATGGCGGCTTTCTTTTGGGGATACAAAGTATACAGTAAGATACGCCATATTCCAAAAAATGCCTATGAAGTGCAGGTGACAGGCCAAAAGTGGAGCTGGAGCTTTACATACAAAGATGGTTTTACCGTGGGTAAAGATCTTGTGGTTCCGGTAGGAAAGCCAATTAAGCTGCTTATGACTTCAAGAGATGTGATCCACAGCTTTTTTGTGCCTTCTTTTCGCAATAAAATGGATGTGGTTCCAGGTAAGTATACTCTCTATGGTTTTAAAGCAACCAAAGAAGGTACCTATGACCTATTCTGTACTGAGTTTTGTGGAACTAAACACTCAGGTATGATCGGTAGCGTTATTGTCAAAAGCCAGGCTGATTTTGATGCATGGATAAAGAAGAAAGTGGAAGCAGAAAAGGCTCTTGGTTCAGATCCTGTGTTATTACTAAAAAAAGGCGAGGAACTTTATACAAATGGACCTTGTAAAGCCTGTCATACCTTGGATGGTACACCCGCAACGGGACCGACATTTAAAGGACTTTTTGGTAAGAAGAGGGAGTTTTTTGATGGCAGCAGTGCAATTGCCGATGAAAACTATCTTAGAGAATCTATCCTTCTTTCTAATGCTAAAATAGTAAAAGGCTTTGGCGACAAATCTAGTATGCCAGTTTTCCAAGGTTCATATAAAGATAATGAAATAAATGCCTTGATAGAATTTATTAAATCGATAAAATAGGAGAAAACTTATGTCGGCTACGACAACAGCAGGTGGTGTAAAAGCAAATTACATAAAGCATGAGAAGGGCTTGTGGTCATGGTTGACCACAATTGACCACAAAAGGATAGGGGTGATGTATTTCATCTCTGTTATGACGTTCTTTTTGATTGGTGGGGTTTTTGCCCTTTTGGTCAGAGGAGAATTATTCACTGCTGGTAAAACACTAGTAGAAAAAGATACCTATAACCAATTCATGACCTTTCATGGGGCCATTATGGTGTTTATGGTAATTATTCCGGGAATTCCAGCTTTTCTTGGTAACTTTTTCCTACCTATTATGGTGGGTGCTAAAGATGTTGCCTTCCCACGCTTGAATCTTGCCAGTTGGTACGTAATCATGGCTGGAGCTTTGATTACTGCTTCTACTCTATTTATGGGTGGAGTTGATACTGGTTGGACTTTTTATACTCCTTATAGTATCCAAACTCAGGGTGCAGTTGTCTTTATGGTTCTCGGAGCTTTCGTAATGGGAATGTCCTCCATTCTAACTGGTCTTAATTTTATTGTTACGGTGCACAAATTACGCGCTCCTGGGATGACGATGATGCGGATTCCTCTTTTTGTTTGGTCTCTATATTCTACTGCTATCATCCAGATTCTTGCTACTCCTGTTTTGGCGATTACCCTGCTTTTGATTGTAGCAGAACGTTTACTAGGCGTTGGTATTTTTGACCCTGCTTTGGGGGGAGACCCAGTTCTTTTCCAACACTTTTTCTGGTTTTATTCACACCCTGCTGTCTATATCATGATTTTACCGGCTATGGGGATTATCAGTGAGCTAATGACTGCTTTCTCACGCAAAACGATTTTTGGTTATACCGCCATTGCTTATTCCAGTATTGCAATTGCAGCAGTAAGTTTCTTTGTCTGGGGACACCACCTATTTGTAAGTAGTCAGTCTGACTTTGCAGGGATTTTATTCTCGGTTCTTACCATGTTTGTAGGAGTTCCTACTGCGATTAAAGTATTCAACTGGGTGGGGACGATGTATAAGGGTTCTGTGCGTATGGATTCTCCTATGCTCTACGCTTTAGGCTTTTTATTCCTATTCAGTATTGGTGGTGTCACTGGTATTATCTTAGCAACAATTGGTATGGACGTTCACTTCCATGATACTTATTTTGTTGTGGCTCACTTCCATTATGTGATGGTTGGGGGAACACTTATGGCATTGATGGGTGGAATCTACTACTGGTTTCCCAAAATGTTTGGTAAGTTAGTCAGTGAAAGCCTGGCTCGTCTCTCATGGGTATTCATCTTTATTGGCTTCAATGTAACATTTTTCCCACAATTTGTTTTGGGTTCTATGGGGATGCCAAGAAGATATTATGATTATTTACCTAAATTTCAGGAGTTGAACCAATTGTCTACAATGGGTTCTTGGTTGATTGGTTTGGGTTTCCTCATCTCTCTCTTTGCCGTTATCCAGGCATTGCTTTGGGGCAAAGAAGCCAGTGAAAATCCTTGGGAATCTAAAGGCATCGAATGGCATACCGGAGCTGTAGTGCCAATCCATGAAAACTTTGAAACAACACCACAAATAACAGCAGGACCTTATGAGTACCGTTAAAACAAAAACAGACGAAACTACACAAGAATTTCACCATGCTCACCACTTTGATAGTGCTGAGCACCAATACTCCTCTTCCAAGCAGGGAATATGGTTGTTTATGGTTACGGAGATTTTGATGTTTGGTGGACTATTTGTAGCTTATATCGTTTATAAATCTCTCTACCCAGAAATATTCCAACATTCCGCTGCACTCTTGAATGTAAAAATGGGAGCAGTGAATACCGTTGTTCTGATTACCAGTTCTTTGACAATGGCTTTGGCTATTTACTTCTTGCAAGTCAATGATAGAATGAAAGCAGCTGCAAGCCTGCTAATTACTGTTGTGTGTGCAATGGCGTTTATGGTTATAAAGTATTTCGAGTATTCTCATAAGATTCATATGGGCACAGTGCCTGGAAAGTATGCCTATGTAGATAGAAATGCAGTTCCTAAGGTTACTAAGATTGAATCTTTGATTGCCAAGTCAAAAGGCATGACCGATAGAGAGTTGCACGAAAAGTTACACATGGATCGTATGGAACTGGATCATTACAAAGCACTTGTTAAGTTAGAAAAGTTTCCACGGGAAGAGAATTATGGTAAGAATTGGCCACTTTTCTTTGGCTTCTACTTTGCTATGACGGGCTTACATGGTTTACACGTTGTAATCGGAGCTTGTTTGATTTTCTGGCTGTTTCTCAGAACTCTAAAAGGTGACTTTGGACCAAAATACTACACTCCTGTAGAAGGAGTTGGTTTGTTCTGGCACATCGTTGACCTTATTTGGATCTATTTGTTTCCACTCTTATATTTGGTAGGATAAGTAAATTATGTCGAATCAAGAAAATTCACACCATTCAGAACACCACATTACTCCATTGCCAATCTATTTTGGGGTTTTTGGAGCTTTAATTGTAGGTACCATCGTTACCGTATGGGTCGCAGAGTATGATTTTGGTAATTGGAACACTGTGATTGCCATGCTCGTTGCCAGTATAAAAGCTACTTTTGTACTCTTATTCTTTATGCACTTGAAGTATGACAATAATATGAACCGTGCTATCTTTGGGTCAGGGTTTTTCTTTTTAGTTGTGCTATTGGCTTTTAGTGTAGCTGATATCTACACCCGTATCAAAGGGGTCGTTTCCTTCTAAGACAGCTATCCTTTTTGTCACTTTCAGGTAGACGCTCTGCCTACCTGAAAAAAGTAGATTTAGAAGTAATCCGGGAAAAGTGTTCTTACTTTTTGCACTTGTTCCGGATTTCTTTTTTCTGGAGCCGTTATAATAGCATATTTCATCGATTCTTTTAGGCTGAGGTCGTCACCATTGCCTAAATCAGGAATGAGCGCCAATAAGAGCTTTTTAGCGTTCTCTGAGTTTGTTTTTAAAAAACCAAGGATTGCTTCCACAGTTACTGGCTCTTCATGAACCTTCCAGGAATCGTAATCAGTCGACATGCAAACCATTTGGTAGGCAATTTCTGCTTCTCGTGCAAGTTTTGCCTCAGGGAGCACGCTCATATTGATAATGTCCGCTCCAAAACTCCGGTATAGGTTTGATTCTGCGCGTGTAGAAAAAATGGGACCTTCCATACAAACTAGAGTTTTGTCCTCATGTAGATCCATACTGATAGACTTAGCCGCTTTTTTAATCCGATTGGCTAAATTTTCCGAGAACGGATCGCCAAACATGCCATGTGCAACTAGACCATTGCCGAAAAAACTAGAAGGCCGTATTCCTTTGGTTCTATCGATAATTTGTGTAGGCAAAACGAAATCCATGGGAGCAATTTCTTCCCTAAGACTTCCTACAGCACTGAAGACAACAATTTCTTCTACACCTAGCAGTTTGAGAGCAGCTATATTTGCCTGGCTGGGAACCTCTGTTGGACTCAATGCATGTCCTCTGCCATGCCGAGGTAAAAATGCTATTAGCTTACCGGAAAAGTCTGCAATAGTGATGGAGTCAGAAGGTTTTCCCCATGCTGTATCGGGATAAAACTCTTCTACGACTTTCATCCCCTCTAATTCATAAAGACCCGTACCACCGATGACGGCAGCTTTTACTTTTTTTTCTGTCATTGCTTTAATCCCATTTTTTGATTTCAGACTCTAAATTTTGTATAATTGCTTGGTAGGCTGCATTGACTGCTGGAACCTTATCTGTATTTACAATAGGATTTCCTACATCGCCAGCGTTCATGATTTCTACCGTAAGGGGCACCTGGCCTAGTAGAGGAGCTTGGACGGAGTTAGACAAGTTTTCCCCACCACCAGACGAAAAGATAGGTGTACTGGTACCACAATTGGGGCAAATAAACTCGCTCATGTTCTCTATGATTCCTAAAATGGGAATCTTTACCTGTTGGAACATGCTCGCTGCCTTAGAGGCGTCTAAAATGGCCACATTTTGTGGAGTTGTAACGATAACGGCGCCATCTAAATGGATCAATTGAGAAAGGGAAAGTTGCACATCACCCGTACCTGGCGGAAGATCGATCAAGAGATAGTCAAGTTCATCCCAGACGACATCATAGAGGAATTGTTCAACAGCCTTACCTAACATGGGGCCACGCCATACTACCGGTTGGTTCTCATCGATTAAAAAAGAAAAAGAAATCACTTTCAGGCCATACTTTTCCACTGGCCAGATTCTCTCTTCATCGGATTGTAACGCTACGCGGCCATTGATACCAAACATCTTTCCCAGGGAAGGTCCATAGATATCTGAATCCATTACACCAACCTTATAACCAGCTTTTGCCAATTGTACCGCTAAATTGGCAGTTACAGTTGATTTTCCAACTCCCCCCTTACCAGAGCCAATAGCGATCGTTCTCTTTACACCTGGGATTTTATTTTCTTCGACCAGTTGGAGGTTAGGGTCAACTATGAAATTGATTTTCAATTTTCCTGGGATTAGTTTGCTAACTAATTGGCGAATTTGCGCTTCTAAGTTGATCTGTAACTTGCGGTCTGCTGCTGGGGTAACAATAACTACTTTGGATTTTCCCTCTTCCAAATGAATGCTCCCGAGCATACCCAAGGAAACGATGTCTCTCTTGTTGTCCGGGTGCTTGATTTTTACCAATTCTTTCTTAAGCTGTTCTTCAGTTATCATATCATTCCTCAGTAATTCTGCGACCAGTATTCTGGCATTGGGCAGTAGGAAAACAAAAAAACCTAGTGTAGAGCTTTCAAAATAATGCCAGAGGGCACTCTTCAAATTGTTGTTTTTCTGGATTGAATTGCAAGCGCTTGCAAGAAAGATCTCCTGCAGACGACTGTAGTACATGAAATCCTGATAGGTGTTTTGTATCAGGAAGCATGGTACTCGAAGCGGAATTGATGACATAAAAAGGCATTTTGGGATCAGGTCGTTTTACCCAATTCGAATGCTGGTGTCCGTGCAAGTAGGCAAGCGGTGGCATATTTTGCAACAAGTCTGCAAGCTCTTCACGGTTGTGTAGTTTATGGGAGTCACTCTCCTGTTGGGAAGGAGGGTTGAAGATAGGGTGGTGGCATAGAAGGAGGTATTTTGTAATATTCCGTTTTTGTAAAAGATGCAACATTCTCTGGATGATCTGGGGAGAAACATAGCCGGAAGCATTCATAAAACCTTTTGCTAGGTTTGAATCTAGGCCAATACAGTGCATACCAGCAAGGATTTTATAACGCAAGTACCCCGAGGAAGAATCTGTATCTAAGGCTTCTCCTAAAAAAGCAGCGAAGTATTTCTCAAACAATTTAGTAGGTTCTAGAGCTTTTTTAACATACCTATCGTGGTTGCCAGGAATGATAAAAGTCCGCTCATCTAAAAGGGGGGAAAGGGTTTTTTTTGCTTCTGCAAATTCTATTTCACTCGAAACATTGGTAAGGTCACCTGTAATGAGTAGCCCGTCATAAGGAATGGATTGGATCTTTTCCCAGAGAGCTTCACGCAAAATTTTGGGATATTTTTTTTTTCTACGTAACCTATAGTTAAAATAGCCAGAAAACATTTTACCTCTGAGATCTTTCCAAGCAACGGGAGTAGGGAAGTGCAGATCAGAGATATGAATAAATGTGGCCATCTCAATCGCTTAAAACTTCTAACTTACCAAGAATTTGGCTTTTTTGCACAATAGAACCTGAGTTAACAAGAATTTCCACAATTTTACCTTTGCGTGGTGCTTCCATAGGAAAAGAGGCTTTATCGGTAACCAACTCTAGAATTTCTTGTCCTATTGCAACTGTATCGCCAATTCCAACATACCATTCTACCAACTCGATTTTATCAGCATCACCTAAGTCGGGAGTTTTTAAATCCAGAATCATAATTTTTTCCATTTTCGAGAAATTTCTAACAAAAACATACTTGCAAGTATGTTTTAATTTCGATAATATACAAAGATAAAAACGAGACTTCTATGGCAAACCAGAAAAAAATTCTAGGCAGTAAGGAAATTTCAGAAAAACTGCAGGAACTTACCAAAAGGAAGTTTTTGCACCTACAACTCAAAGGTTTAACACGCGACTCACGTGATCTTCTCTCAAACCTTGTAAATGGAATCTTGGAAGAAATAGGTTCTGATCCACTTTGTTCCTTTCACCTATTCAGTGGTCTCATGGAAGCTTTATTAAATGCATTGAAAGGCAATCTTCGTTATGTCATCTATAAGGATGAACTAATGAAGAAATTATTTGATGTAGAAAAGTCGCGCCAAGAAGTAGAAGATTTGCTGCAAGTCATAATGGATACAAGCCCCTTACGTGATGCTATGCAGAGGTATATTGTACCAGAGAAAATTAAAAAACTAGTTCAAACCGTATTGCAGTTAGAAGAAAAAAAGCGGGTGCGTAAAATGGAGTTAGATCCCTCTGATAAAAACTTGCTTCTTTCTATCCGTAACAAAATCAGTAGGGAAGATATGAAGATCACTCTAAAGATCTGGATCGGAGAAAAATACCTGCACATTCGTGTGATCAATGATTCTCCTGTCATGGATATAGATATGCAACGTATCCAAAAAACCCGTGAAAAACACTACGAATTGTATGAAAAAGGCCAATCCGCAGACTTTTTCCGCCCAGAGCATCTGGATGAAAAAGAAAGTGCCGGTTTTGGTATAGCCATGATTGATGAAGGGTATTACAATATGGGGCTAAATCCGATTGAACTGTTTACCTATACTTTAGATAATCGTAAAACTACTGTCGACATGCGCTACCCATTGGAACACCTCCGCCAAGGTGTTGCATTCGTCTAAAAGCTTATCTGAAAACACAATCATAGCTATGTATACATAAGACTATTCCATCTTCTCACCTATCATATAGAGTAGTTTGATAGCCTTTTTTAAGTCTTTACGATGCTCTAGATTATAGGCTTTTTGCAACCAACTTTCCAAATAACCAATTTGTCCTTTGGGAGTATGAAAGATTCCCTTTGACAATGCTTCCCAATCTTCTTTGTGTTTGTTTTTGCGAAACTTAATGATCCGATAAATTTTAACCAATTGCAACAGAGCAAGACTGCGCTGTTTTTGTTTCACAGATGTTAGTACTTTTGCGTAGTACCAAATAGGAGAAGTCAGAAGCTTTTTTTCAGGAATGATCTTCCTTTTATTTGGATCGTATAGGAATGTTTCTGTTGTTACCATTTGCAAAATTGGCTTTTGGTGCAAGGGGTTACAGAAAACAAAGTTGGCATTAGAACGAAAGAGAAAACCTTTGTGTACCCATCTCTTCCCAGAGATAGAGCTGGGATAAGCATCTAAACGAATCAATTTTTTTTCGCGTTTTTTACGTAACAATTCAGAGACATAGAGAATATCAATCCAAGTATCCGTATCCTGTGTTCGCATAATTGCTAAATAGCGTCTTGATTTAGATAAACGCAAAGAGTCAATTTTTTGGTAAACATTGGTAACTTGTAGTGCTTTTTTTACTTTTTTTAAGGTTGCATGATTAGCAGGAAGAGAAAGAGTTAAACAACAGATTAAGAGTATAGCAGTCCGTTTCATACTACTATATCGGTAAGCTAATGCTTTGGTTTGATTGAAAATCTATGCTAACACAAGAAGTCTTATTTGAATCTTCACTCCACAACCTAACAATTTCGACGGCAGATCGCAAGCGCAAGGCAGAGCTACTCGCGAGTTCTGCCTTTGTATTTTATCGCGGTAACAATCCTCTCTTTTATAGACAGTTAGCAGAAAGAAATTGTATCTTTTCCTCAGAGTTTTATTCGGAGGCTACGAAGGTTTGGATTTTGGGAGACATGCACATAGGCAATTTTGGTAGTTTTACCCTTGGAGAAGAAATCATATACCATGTAAATGACTTTGATGAGGCTTGGCTTACGAGTTACCTATTTGATATCTACCGATTGTCTTGCTCTTTGCTACTCTTGTGCCAAGAACAATCTATCGCAGAACAAGAAAGTAAGAACCTCCTATTTGAATTGTTGCAGTGCTATACAGACACCGTACAAGAATATCCTAAGTTAAGACATTTTCGTCTCGTAGAAAAAGAGGCATATGGCAAACTCGACGAATTTTTAGCAGAGGTAAAAGAGGAAAATTCGCGAGAGATTCTTTTAGACAAATGGACAGAAAAAACGCAGAACAAACGAAACTTTCTCTGTGCAAGCGAGAAAGAAAAATTACAAAATACAAGCGAAGCAGAGCTAAACGATATCAAACAATCCACTCATTCCTATCTGCAAGAGAAAGGTTTGTTGCTCTACGATTGTAAAAAAAGGGTATTTGCGGGAGTAGGGAGTTATGGGATCAAACGCTATTACCTCTTAGTCGCATCTCCTGGCGCCCTTTTAGATGAGTATCATATTCTAGAATTAAAAAAACAAGTACTACCGAGTGTTTGTAAATATTTGTCGCAAGAAGACGTAGAAGCATTGACTCAGAAGTTTTCCTGCCAGGCAGAACGGGCTGTTGTTGCACAAAATATCATGTTGGCAGAAAAACAGAGCTATTTGACAGATATAACGCTATCTGATGCCTCGTATTTGCTACGTGAGCGTTCTCCTTACAAAGAGAGCTTTCCCCTACACAAATTGCATTCCTACAAACGCATTGCGAAAATGAGCCAACAATGGGCTAAATTAGCAGCACTTGCGCATTGCCATTCTGATTGCAAACAAGGAGCATTTGCTATGAAGCATAGCTTTTACGAAGAGTTTTCTACACTCATCTGTTCGAA
>JBCCIA010000088.1:0-16609 GCA_039028475.1 Spirochaetota bacterium
AAAAAACTTAAGTCATTTGGAACTTAGGTACAACCAATTAGAATATCTTCCAGATTCCATAGGAAATTTACAAAGTTTGTCATTTCTAACGTTGAGTGGGAATTGTTTGACTAAATTACCAGATTCCATAGGAAAGTTGCAACGCTTGGATACTCTCTATCTTGGTGAAAATCAATTAACTGTTTTGCCCGAATCCATAGGCAATTTGAAAAACTTGCGATACCTCTACCTTCCCCAAAACCACTTAACTAGCTTGCCAAAATCGATCGGAAAACTTAAGGGTTTACAAGACCTTCTCTTGGATAAGCGTTTTTTGCGACAGAAAGAAGAGTTGCAAAGGAAGTTATATTTTAGTAGAATACGCTTCTGGTAGGAGAAAAGACAATTATGTGAAGATCCATTTTATTATTTTCTGTTTTATTCCTTTTGGCCAAGCAATTAGAGAGTAACGAATATTTGTTCGAAAAGTTAATGCAAAAAGAAAAAAAGGATAGCTATTCGTTAGAAGAATTTGAGAAATTATCTAGGCCTATATATGGAACTTGGAAATTAGCGACACCGACTCATCCACCCAAAACGGCGAAAGAGCTCAAGGATTATTCTGTAGAAGAGCTGCAAAAGTTTACCAAACTGGACTTTCGTTTAGCAGTGGAAGTAAAACTAGTGTAGCCATCTTACAGTAAGACTTTATCCTTATTCTTAAAAAGGTTTTGATTCGGAAATTTCCTCCAAGATCTGCCACTTTTGTGAGGCCTTATCGAGACCAATCAGCCAGGAAATGGGGCTGGTATATTTTTTAAAGTTAGAAAATCTTTTCGCTGCAACCCTCACATGTTTTCCTTCAGAGGCAAAAACCAAATCTGAATAACTGCTATAGTCTTTTCTATCTTTGATCGTATCTATGGATTCCTTTGCCAACTTTCGCAGGTACTGGGGAGAGATTTGCATGATACGAACTCTACCATCTGGGTATTTGCGAGAGTTTTGGATATATGCATTCTGCGCATAAAAGTCAATATATTTTAGGTCAAAAGACTTTTGTAGAGTTTCCATTTTTTGGATGAGATCGAATGCTTTGGCAAAAGAGGGTTTTGTTTTGTAATCGTTGCTAGCATTTTGAGGTATGACTAAGGGTTTTTTCTGATCATCCTGTAAGATTTTAACATCATTTGGGTTGGGCAATTTATTGCTACAACTAGCCAGTATGAGTAAAAATAAAGCTGCTATAAAGTTTCTATAATTCATCAGTCTCTCCTTCCATTGCAAAACGATGCAGCAATGCTTTGCAGGGTCAAGGAAATAACATACGTTACAATAAAACTTTCTCTTACTTTTGCATAAAGCTCTGCAGCAGAGAATTGCAAGAAACTAGCATACCGATAGTTTTTGTAACATATAAATACCAAATTTTTTTAAAATCTTATTGTACCATTCCTTTTGTAAGAAAATGCACGACTGCCATTTGGCTTTCTAAGTAACCCTGGTATGTAGGCAGAGAGTCATTGGCAGAGGTGACTCGGCTATTGTAGAAGATATGGCCTTGCGGGGCAGGTAAGTTTTTTGTTTCCTCATACATTTGTGTCGGGACAAAGGCGAGAAACTTAAAAGGAAAATGACCCAAGAAGCTGACTGTTGGTTCATAGCATCCCGTACACGTGCCACGTTCTAAGGCTAAAAAGGATTTATACTCTTTGAAGATAGTCGTGTGATTTTCTACGAGCTCTATATCCCAGGCCCAGTTTACCGTTACATCTGCATATGGTTTGTCGTATACCTGTTGGCAAATGGTACAGTGGCAGTAGAAACGTGTTAGTGGAGGCTGTTTGATTTGCAATTTGGTTTGTCCACAAGAACATTCGCCATGACCGTGTTGATGGTTTTCATTCATATTCTTTCCTCTATTATGAGAGTTGTGCTTTTTTTCACTTTGCCTATGTTTGTTGGGAAGTCCTGGCTAGTCGAACCAATTCCCGACGCATTTGTTTTTTCAGAGCTTCGATAGCAGGTAAAGGGCGAACCATCACCTTGAAGTCGCTGATACGGCCGTCTGCATCGCAATGAATCATATCCACTCCATTTATAGTGACTCCATTGATATCTGCTGTGAACTCCAAAAAGGCATCCCGTTCCGAGAGAAGTTCGCGGGTATAGTGGATTGTAGGCCCGAGGACTTTAAAAGCTGCTGTCAAATACATAGTCGTCAAATTTTTGCCTTCTTGTGGCTCTGGTACTACGGGAGAATAAAAGATAGGTTTATCGGCCAGGAGTTTGTCCAGACCAGATATGTCTTTTTCCTTAAGAATAGTATGCCAATTTTGCACTGTTTTTTCTATTGCATTCATAGTTTTGTTCTTTGTTGAAATGGAACCAACTCCTTTGGAGTCTATTTTGAATAGTAAAATGTAAACATCGTTTATTTTGTCAATCCAATAATTGCTTTTATCTAACAAACGTTTGGAAAAATTCATGTAAGTATAGAGAATTCTATGACTGAGGTATGTATCAATATTTATCAAAATAAGGAGATAAATATAGATCAGCTGGCCAACTTCCATTGGATTTTGGATCAATAATTAACACATTATTCGAATCCGCAGGAATTCCATAAATCTTGCCATTTGGAGCTAAAACTCCCCCAAACCATTTTTGTGTTCCTGATAGTCCTGTGATCGTAGATGTACTAGCCGTGTTATTTGCTGGGTCAATTATCAATACCTTATTAGAGTCATAAGGTATTCCATAAATTTTTCCATTCGGAGCTAGGACACCTCCTGACCATTTCCAAGTTCCTGATAGTCCTGTAATTGTAGTTGTGTCTGTTGTATTCGTTGTAGGATCAATAATGAGGACTTTATTGGAACTATGCGGAATACCATAAATTTTACCGTTTGAAGCGAGAACTCCACCACACCATTTTTCCGACCCAGATAAACCTGAGATCGAACTTGTATCTGCTGTATCTGTTGTAGGATCAATAATTAGTACTTTATCGGAACTATCTGGTATTCCATATATCTTGCCATTGGGAGCGAGCACCCCCCCACACCATTTGAAAGTTCCAGAAAGTCCTGCAATGGAACTTGTATTTGCAGTATTGTTCGCAGTATCAATGATGAGTACTTTTGTTGAATCTGCGGGAATGCCATAGATTTTACCATTCGGAGCCAATACTCCACCAGCCCATTTATAATTTCCTGATAAGCCAGTAATCGAACTTGTATCTGTAGTATTATTTGTTGGGTCAATAATTAGTACTTTATTGGTATAGCTGGGAATACCATAGATTTTGCCATTAGGCCCTAATACTCCACTGTTCCATTTTTGATTTCCCGATAAGCCTGTGATCGTATTTGTATTTGCTGTATTGGTTGTTGGATCTATGATAAGTACCTTATTAGAATCATAAGGAATTCCATAAATTTTTCCATTGGAAGCTAGCACCCCTCCATACCATTTATAACTTCCCGATAAGCCTGCTATTGTACTTCTATCTCCTGCTTCCGCTCCGCTCAAACCAAGAGCTTGTTGTGCTGCTAGTATGGGCTGAATGGTATCCCAATCGCTCGTGAAATACTCTACTGCTATGCTGATCGTTTTACTATCGCCACCCGATGCGTTACTCGCTGTGATTGTATAGTTCGTTGCTGCCTGGTAAGTAGTAGGAGTTCCACTTATCACACAGGTCGTGCTATTGATAGTGAACCCTGTAGGTAGACTAGGGCTTGCGCTACAGGAAGTAGGAGTTCCCCCACCAAGACTAGGTGTGATAGAGGTAGTAGAGGAATCTTTGCTAAAGCTAAACGGAGAACCAGTGATGGAAATTGTTGGTGCTATTCCTGTTGGAGTTGTATTATCAGCGACACAGCGTAGCCGGCTACTACCTGTTTTATCTACAAAATCATAATTGCCCAAATCAAAATTGACACGCCAGCCTTTTGAAGTTTCATCCGACTTAGTTGTAGAAGACCAATAGCTACTGTCTTTAGTGTTGGGAAAGTAGGTAGAATCTATAGCCGGTGTGAATACACTTCTATCCCTGATGGTAAGTAGCTCTTTTAAACTAGGAAGTCTCCAACTTTTTCCTGCTAAAGTTAAATTCTTACAGTATTGCAGGGCTGTTTGCCAATCAGCAACGAGGGCACTACCGCTACAACTTGCATCTTCTGTTTGCCCGCGACTACACTTTTGCCAGACTAGTCCAGTAACGTTATCTGTAATTGTATAATCACTGTTGTCGGTAAAAGATCTTGTAGAAGTTAAGCCAGAAGCAACACAGCGAACATAATTATCATCTGTTTTTGCTCTATCATCTACCGAACCTGTATCAAAACGTAAAAGCCAAGCGTCGCTAGAGCTACTCGCAAGTTCAGTAGAAGACCAGTATCTAAATGATATTGTACCCGGGAAGTAAGAAGTTTCTATTGAGGGATTTGCTGCTCCCTGGTTGCTAAGGGTTTCCAGTTCTTCGATTGAAGGAAATCTCCAGTCTGTCCTGCCTGCATAACCGTTGCCACTATTTGCAGAGTTTAGATTTGTACAGGCAGTTTGTGCATCGGCCCAGGTATAAGTATTAGCTGCTCCTGTTACACAGGTAGAACCACTCAAACCTTCTGAACACGTTTTCCAGATCAAGCCAGTAACATTATCTTTCGTGGTATAGTCCGCTGTATATGTTACGTGTGCAGTCGGACCTGTGAAACTTCTAGACGCTGGAGAATTTGGATAATTGGCATCTTGCCGGGGAAAATTAGCATCTCCATCGGGATTGGAACCACAACTAATGGCAGAAGAAGTATTATAACAGGTTGTTTGCCCAGTGTTTGAGATAGGGTAACTTTGTGAAATACTGGAACTAAAGGAGCTGATTTGTACCACAGCGTTGTTATTGCCACCGCTATTGCTGGCTGTTATTGTATAACTTGTAACACCTGAATTTGCGGAAGGTGTGCCTGAAATTATACAGGTTGTACTATTTATGCTCAAACCTGTTGGCAGAGAAGGGCTCGATGAGCAAGATGTTGGTGGATCGCCCCCCAGAGTCGGTGTTATATTCGCACTTTGGCCAGTCGTTAGGGAAAATGGCGAGCTGCTATAGACAATAGTGGGAGCTGTACTAGCGGCAATTACACTGATTTGGATCACAGCAGTATCACTGCCACTGCTATTACCTGCGGTGATGGTATAATTCGTTGCCCCTGATGCAACAGTAGGTGTTCCTGAAATCACACAAGTGGAACTCGCGATGTTTAGACCCGTTGGTAGAGATGGACTTGATGAACAAGAGGTCGTTGCTCCCCCACCTAAAGTGGGATTTATTGCTGTAATCGCAGAGTTGATAGAAAAAGTAAATGGTGAGCCAGTTATCGAAATGGTAGGAACTGCATCATTTACAGTAATTGTTATGCTGGCATTTGTGCTCCCTCCGCTATTTGTTGCCGTAACCGTGTAACTTGCCGTTGTAGAGATTACAGTGGGCGTTCCCGCGAGTTGTCCGGTAGTTGTATTTATTGCTAACCCTGTTGGCAAAGTTGGTGAAACTGAGTAAGAAGTTGGTGTTCCTGTAACCGTTGGGTTGACTGCGGTGATAGTGACATCCTTAGTAAAAACGAATGGGGAACCAGCATAGCTTAGGGATGACGGAGCAGCATCGTTAACTGTGATCGAAATCGTTGCTGTCGTATTCCCTCCACTATTCGTAGCAGTTACCGTGTAGCTTGTCGTAGTAGAGATAGCCGTCGGTGTTCCCGCGAGTTGCCCGGTAGTCGTATTGATCGCCAGCCCGGTTGGTAGAGTCGGTGAAACGGAATAAGACGTTGGTGTTCCCGTAACTGTCGGGTTGACTGCTATGATAGTTGCATCTTTAGTGAAAACATAAGGCGAACCTGTGTAGCTTAGCGAAGTTGGAGCATCATCATTCACTACTATGGAAATTGTCGCTGTCGTACTGCCCCCAGTATTTGTTGCCGTGACTGTGTAATTCGTTGGAGTAGTTGAAAGAACTGTTGGTGTTCCCGCGAGCTGACCCGTAGTAGTATGAATAGTTAATCCTGTAGGTAGAGCTGGTGAAACCGAGTAAGAGGTCGGTGTTCCCGTAACTGTTGGGTTGACTGCTGTGATAGTTGCATCCTTCGTGAAAACGAATGGCGAACCGGCATAGCTTAGCGAAGTCGGAGCATTATCATTCACTACTATGGAAATTGTCGCTGTCGTACTGCCCCCAGTATTTGTTGCCGTGACTGTGTAATTCGTTGGAGTAGTTGAAAGAACCGTTGGTGTTCCTGCAAGTTGGCCAGTTGTTGTATTAATAGTTAATCCTGTTGGTAGAGTTGGTGAAACCGAGTAAGAGGTTGGTGTTCCCGTAACCGTAGGATTAACTACCGTAATAGTAGCATCCTTCGTAAAAACAAACGGTGAACCAGCATAGCTCAGAGAAGTTGGAGTAATATCATCCACAGTGATCGAAATTGTCGCTGTCGTACTGCCTGCACTATTCGTAGCTGTAACTGTATAATTTGTAGTTGCTGAGATAACTGTTGGTGTTCCTGCGAGTTGGCCCGTAGTGGTATTGATTGCAAGTCCTGTAGGTAGAGCTGGTGAAACTGAATAAGAAGTAACCGTCCCGGTTACTGTTGGATTCACTCCCGTAATAGTGGCATTTTTTGTAAAAATGAACGGAGAACCAGCATAGCTAAGAGAAGCTGGAGCTGTGTCGTTTACAGTAATAGAAATTGTGCTAGTAGTGCTCCCTTCACTATTTGTAGCTGTTATCGTATAATTCGTTGCTGCTAAAAGAATCGTTGGTATTCCCGTGATTTGTCCTGTGCTTGGGTCAATCGTAAGACCTGTAGGCAGAGCAGGTGCTACTGAATACGAAGTGACCGTCCCTGTTACCGTAGGATGGCTTGGTGCGATAGTAACATCTTTGGTAAACACAAAAGGAGAGCCAGTATAACTCAATGCAGAGGGGGCCGCGTTGCTAACGGTAATTGAAATCGTTGCTGTTGTACTGCCATAAGAATTGCTAGCTGTAATTATAAAATTGTCTGTAGCATAGACAGAGTCAGGAGTTCCACTGATGGCACAGTTTGTGTTGTCTAGAGCCAAGCCAGCAGGTAAATCTGGACTGACAGTACAGTTTGCTATGCTACCAGTAACTGTAGGTGTGACGCTTGCAATCGCAATATTTGGGGTAAATACATAAGGACTATCCGAATACGTAAGAGAAGAGGGAGCTTCTTCATTGATGCTAATATTAACCGTTGTGGAACTGCTGACTTTTGTCCCTTGTGCCGTGATGGTGTATTCCGCCATAGATTGTGTCGCATCGGGAATACCAGAGATTTCACAAGTTGTTGTATCTAGGCTTAAGCCCGCAGGCAAATCGGGGCTAACAAAGCAGCTTATTACCTCTCCTGTAACTGTCGGCATCATACTTGTTGTTACATTTTTCGTTAAGGTATAGGGAGAATTTTCATAAAAAAGTGAGATACTTGTTGGAATGATTCTACGGGCGTTGAATAAGGCAAGGAAAGACCAAAAATCATCTGCACGCGAAAATTGGCAATTGTTTAGACTTGCTACTAAAAGGAGAAAAAAGATCAAAACTTTACCAGATAAATAGTGAAAGTAACTCTGCATCATACCCTCTTTAATAACTATAAAAACAGCAGAGAATTGCAAATTACTGTTATTTTTTTATCCATACTAGTAATATTACTAGTGGAAAATGTAAAAAACTCATTTATTAGAATTTTAAAAACATGGAATATGCGAAAAACCTGAAAATGCTATTGATTTTTAGGAAAAAATACGAGCAAAATATATACAACTTAGATTGCTAAACCAGGACGGTAGCTGGAGGGCAGCTGAATTAAAACAGATCAGCAGTTATTTGCTGTATGAGGATTTTCAAGAAAAGCATTTAGATGAATTTTTTAGTAAAACCATAGAGGCAAATAACCAGAATCAGTATTTGCAAAACTTTTTCTTAGAAGCTAAAAACAGAACATGGAGTGGATTGAAGAAAACCATTGCACAAGAAGGTAAGTACTACCTACCCGAAGTAATTAGCTATGCCCTAGTATTGGAAAGGTTAACAATATCTATGCGACAAGATTGGCAGATACTGCTTTGCTGCCAGGAAGTGTGGAAAAAGGCGAGAGTAGAGGAAAAATTGGATGATTATCTAAATTTTTTTGAAATCACAAAAATTTACTCCATGGATATGGTGGCCGACGTCATTTATGGGACGAATTGATTTAGCAAAAAAAGGAGAAAAGGGGATGCAATGGAATGACAAAATGTTTAGCACGTTATGGGGAGATGTGAATAAAAAAAGTGCAGCTCAATTTGCAGACAAGTTGAACCAAAGACAGCCGAATCTTGTCAACACGATTGTGCAAAACATTGCTCGTATTTTTCAGTAAAAATTTAGTTTCTATTATTATCTAATGAGCAAAAAAATAGGAAAACTTTTTATCATTTACCTTTCTTGTTTTAGCAGTGTTTTTGCGGGGATCGACTTAAACTCCAAATTTAAAAAGGTGAAAGCCGCGGATCATTGCTTATATCGTTTTGATGCAAGCAATAAATGGAACATCCAACAAATGACAGCCTTAGGTAAAAGTAAATGGAAAAAGCCAGGCTTTACAGAATTCTCATTTGGCTTTACAAGAAAAACTCTCTGGGTCAAATGCGAAATGAAAAATGTTTCTGATAAAAGCTTGGATCTTGTTGCTACTGTGGACTTTCCTTGTAACGATACCAATAATTTCTATTTGCTAAATGGAAACGTTTTGAGCAAACAGAAATTTGCAGGAGATATGGTAGTACCACAAACTGATGGGGAAACAAGGCAACACTCGTTTGGTTTTTCACCAATGCTGATGCTATGGGAAAATCATTGCAGGGTGCCGGTGGTGCTATTGTATTTGGAGCCTCTCTCAAGTCGCAGCTAATGCGTTACAAAGCTGGAGAAAACCGTTTGAAACTACCAGAGCTATGGTTACGAGATGTGTTCTATGACTTACAAGATATCTTTGCCAGCTTTGATTGTAGCATGTTGATGTCTGGTATTATTGGACTCGTTGACTTGCAGAATTTTACCTGCTATTATCTCAATGCCGAACACCCTTACCCAGTTCTATGGAGAGATGGAAAGGCTGGTTTTTTAGCTTACAATCATATCTTAAAAAAAGTTGGAACACCGCAGGCATTTATGCCTGAATTTAGTATCGAAGTCGTTAAGCTACAAAAAAACGATGTACTTATCCTGGGTTCAGATGGACGAGACGATATCCTTTTAACTAAATCTTTCCTGGACTTTCTCACAAAAAATGAAGTAAATATCCGGGAAATTGAAACAACGGGAGATGAATCAGATGAGCTTAATGTGGATGAGAAGTTATTTTTAAAAATTGTGGAAATTGCCAATGGGGATATTCAGGAAGTATCTAATATCATAAGTAAGCATAGCCAAACTACGGATGACTTCTCCCTTGTATCTATCAAAATGGAAGATACAAATAAATCAGCCCTTGCTCCGATTCCAGAAGAAGTATTGAAAAAAGTTTCTTCCCTTTACCGGAAGAGGGAATATACTTCTGCTTTGGAAGCATTGTACCACGCATTTGAAAAAAAGCCTTTTGACATTTTTAACGTGACTCTTATGAATCTGTTGGTAAAGATATACAAAAAACTTGAGTTGCATAGACAAAGAACTCTTCTGGAATACCTGATCTATTTTTTACGACCTGAGAACGAGAGGTTTTTACGGGCAAGGGTGGAAAAAAATATCAAAAGAGAACAGTGGAACATCGCAGCTGATTTTGCCGAAGTGTTACGCATTCGCTACCCTGACAATGATTATTATTGTATATTGCTGGCACGGATCTTATATGAAAAAGGAAACCTTGCCAAGGCAAAGGAATTGCTTCTGTCTGCAAAAGTGGCTTTGACTGATGAGTTTGCAGTAGAAATCAGTAATTTAGAAAAGCTCATTTTCGAAAAAGAAAAAATAAGCAAAAGGACGGGAGCTGGAAAATACAGCTATTGGTCGAAGTTATTTGATTTTGAAAAAAGTTAAAAATATACTTTGAGAATTAGCAAGATAGAAAAAGAGCTTGCAAAAAAAAATATATATAACATACGTTATATATAATTTTTGGTATTTTAAGGAAAGTGAGTCAGAGGTTATGGGCAATAAAAATGAAAGCAATACCTATGATATCGCCATTATAGGGGCTGGGCCTGCTGGTTTGGGAACGGCGATTGCAGCAAAAAAGGCTGGAGCCAAAAGGGTGTTGGTTCTTGAAAAAGGCTTTGAAATTGGCCATACACGTAAGGGAGAGGGGATTCGCGAGGATAGCTTTATTATCGAGAGATTGGGGTTTCAACTCTTTGAAGAGAATCGTATCAACAGCCTTACCCATACCAGGTTCTTTTCACCCAGCGGTAAAAACCAACACGTTACCGAGAATCTCCATCCTGTCTCCATTATCCACCACGATGTGTTTTTAAAAAAGATAGCAGAAATCGCAGAAGCTATCGGCGTCCAAATTTTGCTAGCGACAGCAGTGAAAGACTTTATCATCCAAAGTAAGGAATGCAAAGGTTTAAAAATTGAACAAAAGGGAGAGGAAAAGCAGATCTATGCCAAAGCAGTTGTCGCTGCTGGTTCTATAAGTTACCCCTCGTATCGATTTTCTAGTGAAAACAAAGAAGCGGTATACTCTCCTGTGTTGAAACTGATATATGAAAATATTAAGCTATCAGAGACAAATTATTTTGATGTGTATACCAATGGTAGAGATTTTCCCAAGGGTATAGTTATTTTTCCCTATGACCACTCCAGTGGAGAAGTTTGCTTTTCTTGTTTCCCTAACCCTATAAACCCACTAATGCCTTTTCCCAAAACAGAGTTAGAAGTTATTTCTACTTACCGGCAGATGATTGGAGGCAATGCATTGTTACAAAAAATCTTTGCGAATGGAAAGATCAAATACCAGACTTTTTATAGATTGCCTCTACTCAATGAGCATAAAGAGGATGATATCAACATTTGCAACCTTTTTCGTACGGAAGGTAGGGAAAATCATATTACAGCTCTACTGGGCTATGGTGTGAGTTCTTCTTTGCATATGGGATTGTTACTTGGAAATCTGATAGGCGAACAGGTGCGCTTCGAACGACCCTTTGACAGTGATAATCGGCAAAAGATAGACAAAAATATACAGAATGATCCTTTCTACCAGGATATCAAAGCAAGTTATTCCTTCTCTGGGATTTTGCGGAATAGCTTATCTCTAGTACCTCCTGAATTTATCGACACCCTTTGGCCCATTTTTAAGCTAGCACTGAATCATTCCTCTCACCAGTTGGGTATATAATGGTTTCGCTCTTATCAGCTTTTTGAGACACTCTTAACCTCATGGAGGAATTTGTCAGAAAAAAGCTTGCTATTATTTGTAATGTGGCTATACATTTAGATTGAGACTGCTATGTTTTTTTCTAAAATCATTTCTTTTATTTCCCATGCATCTACTGATCTTAGCGAGTATATCGCCTTAGTCAGACAAGCTGGTAATATACATCATCACATTAAAGTCAAGAAGACTACTACGAGTGGTTTAAACCATTATACGATCACCCTCAAAGTTAAAAAGCACCAATTTGAGGATGATGTCTATTCTGCCAACCCGGGCCTTCTCGATTTGGTACCGCGAGCCTATACCATTATTACTGTTGCTTCTGGTGACGAAGAGACTCTCGTTTCTTTTGTAACTGGACCTCGCAAGTTTAGTGGTAAGACTGCTGCTGACGAGGATGCAGAGGACGAGAACAATACCTACAAGGAAACTGGTATTTATGACCACAATAAGGTTCTTTCTTGGGCTAAAGATAGCAATCTGCAAATTCGCTCTTCAGTGAAGGCGAATGGCAAGTTTGCTCTTGTACGTATTTTTCAATACAATGCTACGGATTACCTTACTTTTGGCAGTAAGAATTACCATCTTACGATTCCACTTGCTTCTTTGGATGCATGGGTTGCAGACGATGCGGGAAACAATACTCCAGAGAATGCTATTGTGTATTCGATAGCAGTGGATATTCACAACAATATTGACAAGATTTATACGCTATTGCCGATCTTTAGTTCTGGCTATACTCTCTGTGGAGAGCTGTGTGATGGCCAACATTTTGTCCTTGGAGATAACAGTATTGAGTGGTTTGGTTTTTTCCGCTTTGGCGAGTGTCTGGATACTACCTGTACAAAGGAGCTTCTCGATGGTGCCAGTCTCCAGACAGTTGGCTCTGATGTTGTTTTTCATCCTGGTGATCCTATGGAAAATATCGATACAGTTATCGATAGGGCACGCTGTGTTGACAACGAAGGCGCCGTTCTTTATTTCGAGAATACTGTCACGGGTGAGACCATCCTCTGCAAGACAAAGTCGATTCGCTATATTTTGATGCGTATGCTTAGGCAGGCCATCCTAAACCGTGGCTATATGGGAATTGATATGTTTACCAAGCGTATTGTAGATGCTTCCGATTATCACGGCCTACACACCGACGCTGCTACGCGGATTGCCAAGCAGCTGATTCGCTTTGTGTTCTGGCTTATGGAGCATAAGATTCCTACTAACGTATTGGGTGTAATTCCAGTTGTTGCAGTTCGCGGCAAGCTGCCAACGGGTTTTGCGATTTGGTGGAACCAGTACCTTAGCACAACGAACACAAATGATGTAGTTGTGACTCCTGAAGACTTTGGAACTTTTGAACCTCATACCTTTCAGGAAAACATGGATATCTATTTGAAGACAGATCTGCGTACCAATGGTGACCCGTGTTATCTTATCTTTACCCAGGACCTTCAGGGTGGTGGCAAATCGACAATCGCTGCTAGCATCCAAGGCGATGATCCCATAGGTGATAGTTTTGCAATGGATACTAGTCAGTTTCCGATTTACCTCGTACCAGGTAAGTTTTCTACCGATATGGATACGCCGGATGAGATTTTGACGAACGCCAAATTGGAATACGTAGAGCAGGATATATTCTACGGTCACTCCAATTCTTGTTTGAGTTGGATTTACTATAAGGTGTTGTACGGTACTGGTCCTCAGGTTATTTTTGTTTCTCGCTGTAACGCCAACGAAAAGCATTATAAGAAGTATGTGGATATTCTTGCAAAACTGCCAACGATGATCTACTTTATTGCTCCTAAGCGAATGGATTGTGTATCGGTAATCACTAGCATGGCTGGTGTAATGGAACGTTCTACGAAAGGTGACAAGCTAATGGTTGGGCGACAGGAATACGATATCCATGAGGTACTAGAGATCATCAGCGAAACTTATAAGAATTTTAAGGTTAACAGGAATGCTATTCGTTATAATAAGTTTTGTGATATTCCAGATGGTATTTTTGAACAAATGGAGACTGCTTTCCAGAGCAAGAAAATTCTTGAATACTTGACTGCAAATCTCGATAGGATTTTGGATCTTAGGCGTCCCATCCAGGATATTGTCGCAGAGGTGAAAGGTATTGTTCATAAGATCCGGGTGGGGGACTACTTGGAAAGGGTCTATTACAACCCACGTCCTACTTATGTGGGGCTATGTGTAATGCCGGAGGACGCCGCTCGTCTTAGGGTTGAAACAGATATTCCTGGCACTCATTACAACCACCATTTGACTCAGTTCTACCACGGGAAGGGTAAGAAGTGGAAACCAGCTACATTTGACACGGTTCTTCATGGTGTTGTAGTTGACGTGCTTGTTACTCATCGTGTGACGCAGAAGAGTACCGGTGCTATGGCATATCGTGTAGATCTTGGTAGTATTCCTTGCTCTAACCAGACACCGCATATCACTAGCTTTATGCCAATCGGAATGCGGCCGGTAGAGGCGAATCAGTTCGTTGGTCTTAATGATGCTACTGTGACAGTTGACACTCTACAAGAGCCTATGACGATTCGGCTTTTGTCAAAGTGGTTTTAGTTTGTGACAATGATACACCAATATATGCAAAATCTTTTGTGAAAAAACTATTGACCCATTGCAAACCTGCCCTTACCAGTAAAACCATACCTAACTTACTAAAAATGGTGCAAACATGATACTTCTTTTTCTCTCAGATAATAAGCTCTATACTATCGATGCCAATAAGAACGTTTCGAGTGTCGAAAGCAAATTTGCCAATGATTCTATCCAGAAAGCCATAGAAATCGAAAAGAAAAAGGAATGGAAGACCACCGGAACAGGAGCCAAGTTCATGGGGGTTTCGCCTTGGAGTGAAGAGGGAACAAACCCATCTCTGTACAATATATCTATGAGGGGCATGTGTTCTACAAAAGATTCTGGTAAAATCCTATACACCCTTGAAGGGAATAACTTCGGCGGGCTTTTCTCTTACGACCTGAAGGAAAAACGGGAGCAACGATTGATACATGGTGCTGATTTCTCTGCCAAAGACCTGAACATGAACCAAACCACCGGCGAGGTGATTTGCTCGGTAGGATACCCCAATGGTTCGGCAAACCTAAGCCTGATACATAATGAACTTACAGCGATACAAGAGATCACCGAAGGAGATTCTATCGACGAGATGCCTTCCTGGATTCCTGGGGAACAGAAAAAGGTTGTCTACCAGAGTGCAGGTATCGGACGCAACAAGGAAGGTATGTTTTGGGGATTGAGTCCCTCGGTCATCGAGATGCTCGATATGGACACTGGTACTATCGAAACCATATTGCAGGACAAAAAGAAAGACTTTCTCCTACCGCGTAGGAATTTACAAGGAGACCTCTTCTGCATACGCCGCCCCTGGGAGGATGCCAGTCGTGGAGCTTCCCCTTTTGTTGTACTGAAAGACATTCTCTTCTTTCCTTTTAGGCTACTTAGGGCACTTTTTCACTACCTGAACTTCTTCTCTCTAATGTATTCCCATAAGGGTCTCACCAGTGAACGAGCCGGCGGGGCAAAGGTTCAGGGGCCGGATATGAAAACGGTCATGATAAAGGGAAGGATGATCGACTTACAAAAACAACAGGCAAAAGCAAAAAAAAATGCGCCCACAGGTTCCATTGTACCCAATGATTGGGAGCTTGTGAAAGTAAGTAGTGGTGGAGAAATCTCTGTGCTAGCAAAGGGAGTTGTCTCCTTTGATCTGAGTGAGAATGGAGAAATAGTCTATACCAATGGCCGTGAAATATTTCTATTAGAGGAACAAGGAAAGAAAAAAAATTGGGACCGCCACTCTCTTATCGAGGATATTGCAATTGTCGAGAACTGAAAACAGTCAATTGTTTGTGATGTTGTAAAAATATTTTTTGCAACTCAATGCAAAAAGATCTTGCAAAATTCTTTTTATAACATATGTTCAATAAAAGAGCTTGCTACAAATAAAACTACAGGCTCTTGCAGCTTCCCTTTTGCATAAGAATAAACTTTCTTTAGACACGCTGTAAAAGTTGCTTACATTAAAGAGAAACACCGTGAGAAGCCTTTATCTTTTATTCCAACATGTGCTATATTGTTTGTTTTTGCTTTCCTGTACTCAGCCTAGTGCTCACCATAAAAACGATTTTATCATCGAAAAGGGTATCAGTACTTTTAACAACGATAGCTTTTTACAACGTCCTATTAGCCTCCGAGGGCAGTGGATGTTTTATTGGAAACAATTTTACCGATTACAGGATTTCTCTCCTCAGTTAGAACCGCATCTAATAAAAGTTCCTAGCAGATGGGATCACTTTCTAGAAAATAAAAAACCTGTAGGTTGGAATGGCTATGCAACCTATCGGCTCAAAATTACACTGCCCGATGCAAGAAAAACATACCGCAATCTTGGCCTTAGTTTTAGACATTTTTCTTCTGCACACAGAGTATATATAAATGATCATTTACTTGCATCTACAGGAACGGTAGGAAAAACCAAACAATCAGAAAAACCATATTTGCGTTCCTATGTAGTAAAACTCCCTCCCATTTCGCGAGAATTTGAACTCATCGTCCATGTATCAAACCACCACCTTGCCGGAGGGGGTATTTTCAATGAAGTTTTATTTGGCTCATATACGGGACTTCAAACACTTAGGCAGAAGTATATTTATTTTGATCTAATCCAGTTTGGTATCATTCTATTTGTTAGTTTCTACCATTTCATCCTCTTTTTGCAGCGGAAACGAGATAGATCTCTTCTTTATTTTTCTATTGGGGCATTCCTTATCTCTTTTCTAAGCATTGTTATGGGAGATATGAGATACCAAGAGTTTCTAATTTTAGAAGATATGACAGTAATATTCAAACTAGCAGGTTCATTAATTATCTTGGAGATATCTTGTTCTACCCTCTTTCTTGCTGAACTTTATTCTACTGCATTTACTCGTAAATTTAATCAAATCATATTGACCATATCTCTCTTCTTGCTAGTCATTACACTGCCTCTCCCCCTAGAAAATTATCCAATAATTAACAATATTTGGGTATTTATAATACTAGTAGTGATAAAATTTTCATTGTTTATTTTTATTCGCATGTTTCAAAAGGGTTACCCTGGGGGTAAGGCTTTTTTACTTGGAGGTTTATGTTTTTCTTGTATAATT
>JBCCIA010000089.1:0-16582 GCA_039028475.1 Spirochaetota bacterium
ATATGGGATTCATGTATATAAACAAACAGAAAGCAGGTGAGTGTGTATACAATGAATAGTTTCTTCGTAATTCCTAAATTTTGAATTAAATTTCTGATTTTTTGGAAGAATGTAATTTTGTAAAAAAGGGCTTTCATAATGTCACAAGATTTCTTAACGGTAGTAAAAAAAGATTATTCACAATTCGGTTCTAATGCGAAATCGTTTCTCAATCATTATAGTAAGCTTTCTGAGCTTGCAGTTCAAGTCCTGAATTGGATTCCAATTGAATTTTTTATTCTCCTTCCTTTATCTGTTCTTTTGCTTTTGATGCTGAATAGTGTTTCTCAAAAAACGCGAAAAGTAAACCTTATTTTTTCCCTACTTATTGTTGCAGGTGTCATGATGTTGCTAAATCAAGTTATAATTGATAGATATAAAGCCATTGCAACTGGAAAAGCAGCCCTGTATATCATTATTCCCGTTTATGCCTATTATTTATTTGGCAGTTTTTTTGGTTTTATTGTTCGCTACTTCCGCAAAAGAAGGCTAGGAAAAGCTGGAAATATTGAGCGTTCGATCTTTAATTTGCAAATGGCATACAATGAATCTATGGCTCAGGCTCACCTTCTCCTCAGTGATGGTGACTACGATGCAGCCAAGCTAAAAGAGAAATTGAATTATCTTAAAATTGCCAGTGACGGCTTAAGTGCCTCTTTGGACAAACAACAGAAGCCCTAAAAAAACTTTACAAATTTTAAGCCTCTCTATTCCATAGCAATAGGTATGTGTATATGGAAGAAAATCTAGGTGAGCTTTTTAAAAGAGAGGATTATATCAAAAAAGAACACAAAGCAGATTACGCTTTCTCAAAATCATACCGAAATATGACTGATGAAGTAGAACGAGTGACTAAGGAAGAGGTTACCATTTGGTGGAAACTTGCTTCTTTCATATATTGGAAAATCTTTAAAAATCCTAAGCACGTCAAAGCCAAACAAGATAATTTTGATAAGTTTCGTTCTGCTAAAGCTTTTCGCAAGATAAAAGGAATCTTTCAACCCATAGAATCAAATTCAATGGACAACCAACAGATTATGGATCACACAAAGGATAATTTCTAAATATGCAAAAAGAAAAAATCATCGATCCTCTGAATTCTGGTTATCTGATTTTTTGTTTCAAGAAGTTGAGAGATATCGCTCTAATTGAGCTTCGACAAGGTTTCAACCAAGAATATGACAATGTCCTCAATTTTTATTTAGACCAGATGGACTCTTCTATTTATTCTAAGAACATCGATCTTAAAGAATTTGAAAGAATCCGTGCTTTGGCAAAAAACTATGTCGAATACGAAATTCACTACTCTTTTGCAGATGTTTATGAGATTAAAAACGAAATCCAGGATCAATTTGATTACATACTCCTAGCTAAAGTCTCTAATTTGATTAAAGATTACAACCTCTGTAAGTTTGACTTCTTTGAAAGAAACTCCAAGGGAAACTTTATCTTACTTTCTGAAATCGAAGATCTGATAGAGGTTTACAAAGAGGAGTGTGAAGAAGTGGAAATTGGTTCTTTTAGCCAGTTGCTTGCAAACCCCGCTTAAACTCAGAATTTCAAGAAAGAGAATCTACTAAGCACTTCCCATACTCAGGCAAATCTGGGGGTCTGCGACTAGAGATTAGGTTTGCATCTACTACGACTGCCTCGTCTAACCATTCTGCTCCCGCATTTGTCATGTCGTCTTTGATTCCTGGGGTGCTGGTGACTTTACGTCCTCTGAGAATGTCTGCTGATACCAACACCCAGCCTGCGTGACAGATCTGACCTATCCAGGCTCCTTTTGCATTCATTTCTTGCACAATTCGAATGACTTCAGGGTAGCGACGGAGTTTATCAGGAGCCCATCCTCCAGGAACGAGTAACATATCGAAGTTTTCCGTATTTACTTCTGCAAACTGCATTTCTGAGATAGCCGGAACTCCATATTTACCCTTGTACAATTCACCTTTTTTACTGGCCGCAAAAACGACTTCTACTCCAGCTTCTTCCAAGCGGTAGCGTGGGTACCACAACTCCATATCTTCAAAGTCACTTTCTAATAATGACAATACTCTTTTTCGTGTAATTCCCAATGCCAATTCTCCTTTAATCAAAGCCTATGAAGTCAACCACTTCGCTTAGCCCTGCGCGTTCCGTTGGAAAGTTATTTATCTTTGCAGCTGTATCCTCATAGCCTATAGACATACCTACGGCTAAATTCCAATTTTCTTCTATTTTTAGCTCTTGTTTGACAGCTTCCGGGAAGGCAGCAAGACTCGCTTGGGCAATGGTTTCTAAACCTTCTGCACGTGCTGCGAGCATTATATTTCCTAGCAAAATGCCTAAATCGAGCGTTGGCCAGTATTCCATGCCCTTTTCCATAAAGAAAAATAGAGCACAAGGAGCACCAAAGAACATATAATTTTTTAAGAACAGTTCTTTACGCTTTTCTTTATCCTTTCTATCAACTCCCATATAGGAGAAATAGGACTTTCCCAATTCCATCATCCGTTTACGAATATAAGATGGGTATCCTTCCTGGTACGGGAAATCAGAATGCTCAGGAGTTCCTTTTTCAATCTCTGCAATAAATTGCTGCGAGATTCTTTGCAAAGACTCACCCTGTACAGCATAAATCCGATAGGCTTGCGCATTTTTCCATGTCGGTGCACGCTGCGATAGTTTTAGTAACCTTTGCAACTTATCTTTCTCGACCTGACGTGGTAGATACTGCCGAACTGATCTTCTTTGTGATATAGCTTCCTCAACCTGCATAACTACCCCTTAGATTCCTGCAATCGTTCCATGCGGTCTCTTTCTGTAAGTTCTTTGAACAATTCCTCTAAATCTCCATCCATGATAGCTGGTAAATTGTGACTGGTAAAATTGATTCGATGATCCGTGACACGTCCTTGTGGATAATTATAAGTACGGATGCGTTCCGAACGGTCTCCTGTGCCTATCATTTGTTTCTTTGTGGCAGCATCCGAAGCTCGTTGTTCTTCTTCTTGCTTTTCTTTGATCCGAGCGCGTAGGATTCGCATGGCTTTGTCTTTATTCTTTAATTGTGACTTTTCATCCTGGCAACTTACGAGAATACCAGTAGGGATATGGGTAATACGAACAGCGGAGTCTGTGGTATTCACCGACTGTCCACCGGGTCCCGAAGAACGAAACACATCGATTCTAAGGTCGTTCTCATGAATTTCTACTTCAGAAGCCTCCGCTTCTGGTAGAACAGCAACAGTTACCGCACTTGTATGAATTCTCCCACCAGATTCCGTCGATGGAATCCTTTGCACACGATGTGCTCCTGGTTCAAACTTGTACAAATCATATGCCCCTTCGTTTTCAATAGAGAATACAATTTCTTTATAGCCACCAATACCCGTAGGAGTAGCATCGATAATGTCATACTTCAAACGATTTTTCTCCGCAAATCGGGTATACATACGAAATAGATCGGAAACAAAAAGTCCAGCCTCTTCCCCACCAGTACCTGCTCGAATCTCTACTAAGATGTTCTTACCAGAATTGGGATCTGGAGGTAGGAGTAAAATTTCTAACTCCCGTGTGAGCGTTGAGAGAGATGCTTCGGACTCTTCTATTTCAGACTTCAACATGGAAATCATCTCGCTATCTTTTTCCGTTTCCAGCATAGCTTCAGCGTCACTATGATCTTTCTCTACTTTAAAATACTGCTCCACTTTTTCCATAATAGGAGCCAGACGAGAACGTTCTTTAGCGAGTTCTTTCAATTTACTAGGAGGTGTTGCAGGGCTAGCTAATTCTTCTTCTATACGCAGAAAGGTTTGCTGTATTTTTAGAAGTTTATCTCTCATGTTTGCATACAAAAAAGATATTCCATTTTCATCTATCTCTTTTTCGCTTTGCTAGGTATGATTTTTACTATAAGGATGAAAGAAAGTTATTTATAAAGAAACACGTGATTTGATAGCTTTTCCTAATGTATATTGATCCGCATACTCTATGGTGCTTCCTACGGTAACCCCATGAGCAATTCTAGTGATCTTCACATTCTCCTGCCCAACCAATTGATTGATATAAGAAGCTGTTGCATCTCCTTCTAATGTGGGATTTGTCGCTAGTAAAAGTTCTTCTACACCCTCTTTAGCAATACGTTGCACAAGTTCCTGAATTCGCAGATTCTCTGGACCAATTCCATCTATAGGAGAAATGACTCCATTCAATACATGGTATTTGCCTTGGAACTCACCGGTGTTTTCAATAAAAAATACATCTTCTGGTTGTTCTACAACACAAATCAACTTTGCATTGCGTTTTTCAGAAGTGCAAACATCGCATATGACCTCTTGGGTAATACTACCACATATCTTGCAAAATCCCAAGCCTTCTTTGAACTCCGTAAGATTGTCTAAGAATATCTTGAATTGGCTTTCGTCCATGCGTAGAACATGAAAACCAATCCGGTAGGCACTTTTCTTCCCTATTCCGGGAAGAGAAGTCAAAGTCGCGATAAATTTTTGAAAAACCGAATCAGTCACCTGCTCCACCAAACATATCGGTCAACTTACTGGGATCTATACCACCGGTAATTGATTTCATTTCATGGGCCATCGCATCTTTTGCTTTTTTCAAAGCATCGTTGGTAGCAGAAATAATTAAGTCTTCCAGCATCTTGACGTCATCAGCTTCAAAAAGTTCTTTGTTGATTTTAATGTCAGAGACATTGCCATCGCCTGTCACTGTAACATCTACCATTCCTGCACCCGCAGAAGCAGTTACACGAATCAAGGCAATTCGCTTCTGTACGGCAGCCATCTGCTTTTTCATATCCTTCATTTTCGAAAAAGTATCTGCCATTTTCTTTCCTAACATACTGTACCTCTCTAATTATAATTCAGGGTATTTGCCCGTTTCTATTTCTGTTCCAGAAAACTGCTCCAATATCATGGAACTTACATCCTGTTCATTTTCTTGCACTTTTTGTGGCGCCACTTCTAGCTCTTTTTCTTCCACCACATCCGTTTGGTTTTGCTGAAGAGCTGTAGTGGCAGTTGCCAGTGTTTGCTCTACTTTGACAGGGCTTTCTTTGGGAAGAGTATTGGCTTGTTTTTGCACAACTTCACTCAAACTCTTGATTTTTTGCAAAATACCAGATAAAGAAGGCTTACCAATGTCTTGGATCAACTTCCGCAACTGGATTTCTAAGAAAATTTTTACTTCATAAGAATTTCTTAGCTTCAATTGGTTTAACCTCTCGTAGATATGGTAAACCCTATCAGAAACTAAATTCAAAACTTCTAGGCTAAAATTTTCAATGTATTTTTTGATCTTTTGGATATCTTCCAGGGGAAAATTTACCCCTTCGCGACTAACAAGGTTTTCTTTCACTAAAACAGTTGTATGAGTGAATTCTACTAAATCCCAGACAAACTTAACAAGATCCGTCCCTTCTAAAAATAGTTTTTCAATGATCGCTACTACGGATTTTGAGCTAGTATCTTCCAATACTGCTTTCAGAAACTCTATCTGCGAATCAACGCCTTGGTAGCCCAACATCTGTTCAATGAGTTTTCCCTCTAATTTCCCATCTGTATAGGTCACCGCTTGCTCTAGGAAGGAAAGAGTATCTCGTACAGAACCATCACCCTTCTTTGCGATCCAGAAGAGTCCTTCTTGATCAAAATGAATGGATTCAATTTTACAAAGTTCTTCCACATAGGATTGTAGTTCTAGTAAAGGCACTTTGCGAAAAACAAAGTCTTGGCAACGAGATAGTATGGTTTCAGGAATTTTATGGTATTCAGTTGTAGCAAGGACAAATACAACTTTCTCAGGTGGTTCTTCTAAGGTCTTTAATAATGCATTGAAAGAAGCATCTGTAAGCATATGTACTTCATCAATTATGTACACCTTACTTTTACCACCCATAGGGTTGAATTTCACACTCTCACGCAATTCGCGTATACTATCAATACCTCGGTTACTGGCAGCATCAATTTCGATGACATCATTGGAAATACCCTTAGTTATTTCCACACAAGAGGTACATTCACCACAAGGTTCGTTGTCTTTGGGATTGGCACAATTTAAACGTTTGGCTAAAATGCGGGCAATCGTTGTCTTTCCCACACCACGTGGGCCAAAGAAAAGATAGGCATGTCCCACACGATCATTTTTGAGTGCATTCAAAAGAGCATTGATTGTCAGCTTTTGGTAGATGACTTCTTGGAACTTTTGCGGTCGGTATTTGCGTGCAAAAACAAGATGATTTTCACTCATAAGATGGGACCCGGAGAAGCCGGGATTCGAACCCGGGGTGCATTCGCACACACGCTTTCCAAGCGTGCACAATCGACCACTCTGACACTTCTCCTATTATCCTTTTACGTAACTCTACAAACCAATGATTCGTCAACTTCTTTTCCGATGAAAAAACTCTTTCCACCTCTGTGTAACTTCTACATCAGAAATCAGCTCTAAATAAGGGAAAAAATTCTTTGTATATATATTTGCAAAAGCTAAACTAGAAATTCCCTCTCCCATACGATTTTCTGCAAAATAAAACACAGCACCGATTCTTGCTTGGATAATAGCCCCCGTACACATCAGGCATGGCTCTAAAGTTGTGAACAAAACACAATCCATCAAATAACGACTTTTTAGAGCATTCTGCGCCTTACGCAAAGCTAACACTTCGCTGTGGGTATCCGACAATCCCATACTTTCAACGGTATTGTGGCTACTGGACACTACAGTCCTGTTTTGGTAAATTCTACTAAAAGAAGGTACTTCGTCTTGTTGTTCATCTTGCATTTCTTCGCTATACTCGAAGAAATCATACAGCCAAAATTCTTTTAATTTCTCATCAAAAGGAAACATCGTTCAGTCTATAAGATAATGCAACATGTACTAAAAGAAACTGTTCACCGTCCCTGGCCATTACCACAATCTCCATGGGTCATGAAACAGGTCTGGCATGACCTATTATTTATCCATTGGGAAGTTCCTGTAGCGGAAATCCAAGGTATGATTCCTCAATATTTGCAAGTAGACACATTTGCAGGAAAGACCTATCTAGGACTTGTGCCCTTTCATATGAGTGGGATTCGCCCACGATTTTTACCAGCCGTTCCTTACCTATCCTCCTTTCCTGAATTAAATGTTCGGGTTTATGTGACAAGAGATAATAAACCAGGTGTGTATTTTTTCAGCTTAGACGCCGCCAATTCGCTAGCCGTAGAAATTGCCCGCTTCTGGTTCCATTTGCCTTACCTCTACGCAAAAATGAGTGTACAACTAGAAGATGGTTGGTACAAGTACTCCAGTGTTCGTACAGATACACGCGGCAAACAATCAGAGCTACAGATGCAGTACCGTCCCATAGGAGATTCGTATCTATCCCAACCTGGCACTCTAGAACATTGGCTCACAGAACGCTACTGCCTTTATGCCAATGATAGCAAAAACAACCTTTATAGAGGTGAAATCCACCATGTTCCTTGGCCGTTGCAAGCCGCTGAATACAGTTTTACCCAAAACTCCATGCCTGAAGGACACGGTTTTTTTATTTCTGAAAAGGAACCGCTCATGGTACAATTTGTAAAATACTTAGAAGTAGCAATTTTCAACTTAAAGAAGGTACAGTTATGATTATCTTATTTGATGGAGTCTGCAATTTATGCAATGGAGTAGTAAACCACATTATTGATCATGACCCAAAAGAAGAGTTCCAGTTTGCATCCTTACAATCGCTACAAGGACAAGAACTGCTCAAACGTTTCTCTTTACCTACAAAAGACTTTGACTCTATAATTCTCGTTGATGGCAATACCTACTACAAAAAGTCAACAGCAGCCCTACGCATTGCACAAAAGTTAGATTCACCTCTACGCTTTTTATATCCCTCTATCTATCTACCAGAGTTTTTGCGGGATTTTGTATATAGTTTGGTTGCCCGTAGTCGTTATAAGTTTTGGGGAAAAGCCGACGAGTGCCGTATCCCCACTCCAGAACTGCAAAAACGCTTTCTTTAAAAGAGGGTTAGCAAAGTACGAATGAGCACAATACTCATATATGCGATAATAAAGCCCATAAACCAACCAAAGGATACATCAGACAAAAAATGGTGCAATGTGATCAAGCGACCTAATCCCGCAAACAGGCTTACTAAAAACAAAAGTGGGTGAAAAGCATAGCCAAGCACCAAAATGGTTACAACCACCATCGAATTTGCAGCATGGGCAGAAGGAAAGGAATGCTTCATATCAGGATTTGGGTCTTTTGAATCTAAAACTTGTAGTAGTGGCCGCTTGCGAGAAACATACTTTTTTACTACCAACACCAAACGATCTGTGAAAAAAGCCGTTACTCCCACATGCAAAAGCATCCATAGAACTAATTTCCAGGGGTATAAGAAAAAAAGTAATGGCAACAGGCATACGACTAACGTCTCTCCCTTATTAACTTTGGCTAAAAACTTAGTCAGCTTAGGGGTACGAATATGAGTCTTAGTGAAGTGGGCAAAGGCTATATCGGCTTTTCCAATAAATTCATTCAAAAATTTTATTTCCCTAAGATAATCTCAGCCACTTCATCTTGCTTGTATTCAGACTGCTCCCCAGATACGAGATCTTTTAGAGTTACTGTATTCTTTTGAATTTCATCCTCTCCTAGAATAGCCAGATAGCGGTAGCCTTTCTTTTCAGCAATAGCGAATTGCTTACCCAACTTAGGCTTCCCCTCCAACATCGTTTCACAAATCACTCCTCGCTCGCGCAACTTTTTAGCAAGCTGCATACTGGCAGCAAAGTTCTCTTCGGCCAATAAAGGCATAAATACCTTATGGGTCTTTCCCAATTGCTCTGGCACCAAACCATGTGTACGCAAAAAGTTTTCCAGAGTGACATCGCCCAAACCAAAACCAATCCCAGAAAGCTGATCATTCGAAAAAAGACCAATCAAGTTGTCATAACGTCCCCCACCGTAGAGAGAGCGACGATTTTCAGGGTCTGTATCAAAAATCTCAAAGATAAAACCAGTGTAGTAGTCAAACCCACGGATGATAGAAGGATCAAAGTCTACTTGAGCCTCTACTCCTAATGATTTGAGTTCTGTAAAAAGAAACTGCAAGTCTGCGATAGCTTTTTCATCGATTCCAGGTATTTGTACAATTGTTTCTAAACTACAATCTAAATACTGCATAACAACTGGTTTTTGCTTCTCACAATCAGGTAAAATCCCTTGTAACTCTTTTTCAAACTCTTCCGAGGAAATTTTATTTCTTTTATCCAATAGCTTTGCGAGGGGTTGTGCTTTGTCCTCCGCCAATTGCAAAGTATTTGAGAAAAAACTATTTAAGACACGCCTATCCGAAACCTTTACCGCAAAACTTTCAGCCGGAGCACCAAAAGCAAAGAGAATATCGCAGGCCATTTGCAAAATTTCTACTTCGGCACGGTAGGTATTGACACCAAAAATATCTACATTCAACTGCCAATGTTCTCGCAGCCGTCCTTTTCCAGGAGCTTCATACCGCCACAAGTTAGGGATCGAATACCAACGGATAGGCTTTGGCAACTCACGACTTCTCGCTGCTACCATTCTAGCCAGGGAAGGGGTCATCTCTGGTCGTATCGCCACATGCCGTTCCCCTTTGTCAATAAAGTCATACAACTGCTTTTGCACGATCTCTTCACCGGTCTTTGCGCGGTACAGATCGATAGATTCTAAAAGAGGGGAATCATACTTACCATATCCATAAGACTCCGCCACAGTTTCCATCTTAGAAAACATCCAATTGCGAAACTGCATGTCTTCTGGATAAAAATCACGTGTGCCTTTATAATTTGCTGTTGGTAGTTTCTTTGAAGCCAAGGAAATTCTCTCCATAGGAATAAAACAAAAATGCAAAGCCAAATGACTTTGCATTGCTGCTTGTAGTCCCATTCTATATAAGATACAAGTAAAGGAATGCTGGACAAGGTTATCTGTCCAGCTTTTTACCTAAGAAAGAAACCTATTCTAATTTCTTAAAATTCACCCTACGATTCTTAGCCCTACCTTCATCTGTTTTATTGCTAGCGATAGGTTGTGAATACCAAAGAGCGCGCATAGGTAACCTAACCTTGTCAATCCCCTTTGCTACTAGGTAGTTTTGTACGGAGACAGAACGCTTATTGCTCAGCCAAACATTGAACTTCTTACTGGCAACGTTGTCGGTATGGCCACGAATCTCCATCCTATCCTTAGGATTCTTCTTCAAATATTCTGCCATTTCATCTAAGATCACCTTATGCTTCTTAGTAATTTCATGTGAATTAAAATCAAAGAACAAAGTTGTTTTATAGATTTTTTCTACATCCTGAATCTTTTTCAAATAGATAGTCAATTCTTGTCCAGAACGATCCAGCTTAGGGTCATAACGTAAGATCATAGTATCATCTTTATAACCAATAGCCCTGCCCAAAAGCTCAAAGTCTGCTTTAGGTATTTTTTCCAGAGAGAATTTACCATCTTTTTTCGACAATGCCTTACCATCTTTCAAGGCTTCTGTAAAAAGGGTAACGCTGCCTTTGCTTAAGGTTTCTTTTGTTTTGAAATCTTTCAAGACAACCGTAATGCCTTCTTCACTACTTGTTTTCTTAGAACCATTGCCATCTTTTTGTGGATTTTGGCCATCTGGATTCTCGTTTGCAATCGCTTGCACTGGCCTCAAGACAACTTTTAGGTACTTCTGTTTTTTTCTTCCTACGTTTCCTCGCAAGTCCAGTTTGATCTCATTGGGATGAAAACCAGGAGAAGAAAAATGCAAGCGGTAGAGAGAGCCCGTACGCAAAATAGTACGAAAATTGTAACGAGGGGTATCCGAAAAACCTTGTAAGTCTCCACCAATCCTCTTAGAAGTGATGATCTTGACCACTCCACGCGGGTCAGAAATCTGAATAGTGGCATCCAGACCAATCATACTACCCTCGGAACCATCCAAAACAAAACCCCACAACTCGAAGGGATAAAACTTTCGCAATTCCTCTGGAACTTGTGAGCGATAGATATCAAACTGGCCATTGCCACCGGGACGATTAGAAGAGTAATACACCCAAAGTCCATCGTGGGAAAGAGAAAAACCTTCATCATCGTTACGAGTGTTAAAAGGTGCACCCAACTTCAAAACTTCATGGAATACCAAAGATTCACGATTGACAGGGTTTTTAGATGGATATTTAGATTTTGCAGTAGGTGTATATTTACTAGCGTCAATGAAGTAACCAACTCCCTTTTTATTGGCGAGATACACGCTATACTTATAACTTGGACTATTGCGGTCTGAACTGAAGAAGATTGACAAACCATCGTAATGGAAGTAAGGCATAATTTCATTAGCCGTACTGTTAATTTCTTTGCCAAGATTCACCGGTTCTTTCCAAACACCAGATTTGAGGTCACGATAACTCACCCATAAGTCGGAACCTCCAAAACCACCAGGGCGATTCGAAGAAAAGACGAGAACATCCCCCTCTGGAGAAATAGCGGGCATTTTATCATCAAAGTTTGTATTTACCTCTCCTAGATGTCTTGGAGAACTCCAACGATTTGTCTTGGTATTTCTTTTTGTATAATAGATATTTAAATCTTTATAGCCATTGCGGTCAGAAACTTGTCCACGATCAGAGGTAAAAAAAATTTCATCGGGGTTGCCTTCTGCATCAAAACGAATAGAAAAACCTCCTTCATAAGAAGGACTGTTCAATTCAGAAAAATTGGTCAAATTCATCCATTCTGGTATTCCTGTCCGATCGCGATAATTTCTATTTTCGGCCAACCAGATATCCATCCCACCTTTCCCATCAGGACGGTTAGATTGGAAAACAATATATCTAGAATTTGGACTGATCACTGGGTTGTACTCAACATTTTGAGTATTTAGGGGTGAACCAAACCTAGGTTGTGAAAAGTTGCGCAGTTCTTGGGAGTATAAAGTACTACAAAGTAAAAAAGCTAATAGAATCGATTTCATAGTGATATGTAAAGACAAATTCTTATCCCTCTTATCCATTATTCGTCAAGAAATGCTCTGGTAGTTATGATTATTTTCTTAAAGTTTTTCCAAGCGATCAACCAACGACTTCATAACCTTCGGCAACAATCTCTTGTGTAACAGCAACCAACTTCTCAGAGGAATCTAGACGAAAACTAGCTTTTTTCTCATCTAGTGAAACAAGTATTTCCTTAGCACCCATGACGGATTGTATCGCTTCTGTTACCGCAACTACACAATGCTTACAGCTCATACCATTGACAACTAATTCATATTTTTCCATACCTACTCCTTATCTTTGGTCTTCCAGTTTCGCAATAGCAACGAATTGGTAATGACCGAAACAGAACTCAAAGCCATCGCAGCACCAGCAAAAACAGGACTGAGAATACCAAATGCAGCTAAAGGAATGCCTACAACATTATATATGAATGCAAAAAATAAGTTCTGCTTTATCTTACGCAAAACTTGTCTTGAGAGTAGAACCGCCCGTGGGATAGACTGCAAACGAGAATTTACAATACTAATATCAGCTGTCTCCACTGCAATACGACTTCCCGAAGCCATAGCAAAACTAACATCAGCTCCCGCTAGGGCTGGTGCATCATTTATTCCATCTCCTACCATTGCAACACTTGTATACTTCTTTTGGAACTCACGCAATACCTGTAGTTTTTGTTCGGGAAGGACACCTGCGGTATAATCGGTCAATGCAATGGATTCAGCAAACTTACGTGCACTCTCCTGGGTATCACCACTCAACATAGCGAAGTGAATGCCTAAATCGCTCAAATCCTGCAAAGCAACCTGGGTATCTTCGCGAATGCTATCAGCTAAACAGAAAACACCTAAAAGCTTTGTATCATTTGCAATACAAACTAGCGAATATCCTTGTCTAGCGAGTTTTTGCAAAGTTCCAGAGGGAAAGAAGATATGATTTTCCTGCAATAACTCTAGCTTGCCAGCAAAATAGGTTTTATCCGCGATCTTCCCAACGACTCCCTTCCCGGGAACTGTCTGCAAATCTTCGACTTCCAATGGAAAAACAACATCTTTTGTATAAGCGACAATGGAAGCGGCAAGGGGATGATTGGAGTGCTTTTCCAAGGAATGTGCAATTTGTACAAGAAAGTTCTCTGCAACACCAGGCATAATCTCCACATGTTGCACTTCAGGAGTACCGCAGGTCAATGTACCTGTTTTATCAAATAAAATTACTTGGAGGCTAGCTATTGTCTCCAAAGCAGCTGCATCCTTAATCAAAATTCCCATCTTAGCTGCCAAGCCATTGCCAACTACAACAGCAGTAGGAGTCGCTAAACCTAAAGCACACGGACAAGAGATCACTAAAACAGAAATCGCATGGATTAGAGCTACTTGCCAATCTGAAACCATAAACAACCAGGCAAAAAAAGTAATGCTAGCCAAAGCTACTACAGTAGGCACAAAAATAGAGGATACTCTATCGGCAAACCTTTGGATGGGAGGCTTAGAATCCATTGCATCTTGTACAACTTGGATGATCTTTGCAAGACCTGTATGCTTGCCAATAGCTTTCGGTTGCACCCGTAACAAACCATCCCCGTTCCATGTACCGGCAAAGACCTGATCGCCAACACCAATCGAACGAGGCTCCGCTTCTCCTGTCAGCATAGATTCATTTACAGAAGACATTCCAGACAAAACAACACCATCAACAGCAACCCTTTCCTTTGCTGGAACAAATACAATATCGTCCATCTCAATTTCTGCAAAGGGAACTTGCATAGACTTACCAACCCTTTCGATGTAAGCAATTTCTGGTTGGAGTTGTAACAGTTCCTGCAAGCTATTAGAAGCCCGTTGCTTTGCATTTTTCTCTAACAGCTTTCCCAAAAAAACAAGAGTAATTACAATTGTACTAGTTTCAAAATACAAAAACCCTTGCCAAGAACCTAACCAGACCAAAAGACTCAATGCAAAAGCCATACTAGTCCCTAGACCAACCAAAACATCCATATTCGCAGTACCTGAACGTAGGGCGAAATAGGCACCGCGGTAAAAACGCCAACCCAAACCGAATTGTACCGGACTGGCCAATAGGAATTGCCACAAAGGAGACAAAGACCAAGAAACTAGCATGGGAAGAGACAGGCAAATACTGGCAAATACAGCATATAAGAAAAGCAAACGCTCCCACAATACTTTCTTTTTAGACGTTGGAACTACCTTTATAAGCTCCTGTGCTTGGAAACCCGCTTTCTCAATCACCTGGATCAAGGAAGATAAAGGTAAGTTTTGTTGGTTCTCGACAATACGGGCGCGTTCACTAGCATAATGAACCGTAGCAACGACTCCCTCTAGTTGGTTTAACTTTTTTTCAATCCGCATAGCACAGGCAGAACAGGTCATACCCTCCACTGCTAAAACAACCTTATCTGGAACCATTTCCTCTACCATAAGCAAAGTATTATACTACAATTGTATTTTTTTAATAAACGTGAGCAGATCGGTATGATTGTTCTTTTCAGGAGTTTGCAAAACTAAATCTAAACATTTCTGCAATACATCACCGATTGCTTTACCTGAAATTTCAGGAAAATGTTGCATGATCTCTTTCCCATTGATAGACAATTGCTTTAAAGAAAGAGGGTCATCTGCTAACATAACTTGCTCAGCCAAAGTGGCGAAGTCTCTTGCATTCTCAGAAGATAGACGTTGCAGATGAGTAGCAAAGCCATCAGCATAAGATTTAAGTTCTCCTAAACCCACAAAAGCGACAATCTCTGCCAAAATTTGCCTTACAGAATGAGAGTCCCAAGTTTGGTAGCTTTTAGGCAAAATAGATAAAACAAAACCCGACTCACGGATCAACTTTTTTGAAAACTTTAGTGGGCGAAGTAGCAAGTCTGCTGTTTGCTGGTTTGCTAGCAAATCTGGTGCCAAAAAATGCATCAAATAGGCAAGACGAAACGCCTGTGGTACAACTGGTAAAGAGTTGGTATACTGCAAAATGTGCCTTTCTGAATCTCGCGTAGAAACCTTGGTAAAAAGTGAGAAAATTTGATTCTGGTGCAACTCCCAGAGAGCTGAAAAAGGAGATTTTGTCGCTAAAATCTTATTCAATTCATCATGAAATCGCTCTGTAGAGATTTTTGCAGTAATATTTCTAGTTTTGGCAATGGCTAGATAGGTATTCTCTTCTATCGTAAAACCCAAAGTAGCCATAAAACGGATCGCACGAATGGCACGTAAGCCGTCCTCCGAAAAACGCTCCTCTGCAAAACCGATGGTGCGAATAATTTTACTTTCGATATCTTGTAACCCCTGGTGTTCATCAACAAACTTATTTTCTAATAAATCTAGAGCCAATGCATTCATGGTAAAATCACGCCTTTGTAGGTCATCAGAAAGAGAACTTCCATAAATAATCTGGTCAGGCCTTCTTCCATCTGAATATCCAACTTCGCTGCGAAAAGTGGTAATTTCGTATTGCATACCACCATCTAAAACTGTGACCGTGCCATGTTGGATACCAGTATCAATGACACGCTTAAAAATCTGTTTCACCTGCTCCGGCGTCGCTGAGGTAGTAAAATCATACTCATGCGGTGTACTTCCCATAACTAAATCTCGTACGGCACCACCCACTAAATAACAGGCATGTCCATGTTCAGCTAGGTTGCGAAAAATTTTTAATAAGCTGCGATGTATGGAATCAGGTAAAAGTTGTGCGAGTTCCTTTGCTGAAGGGCTTGTATTAAGGTAAGTCATTCCAAATGGTTTCTGTTTTTGCAGCATCTCCAGCTTCTTCTTGCAAAGAATCGGTAGTGAGAATCCTGATATCACCCCATTTCTGGAAGCTATTCTCTTTAGATTCATTTTCGAGTTCGTTTTGTTCAAGACGAATCTCTAACAATTTTTCGTGGATTGCATCCTCAATGACCTCTTTTTTCAATCTTCCAGAGAGTTCTATTGAATTTTTTTGCTTATAACGCGAAGGTAGACTATTCAAAACGTCAATATAAAAGAACTGGAACCGCTTTTCATCCCAAACAATATCCTTATATTCTGGCAAAATAGATTTGAGATATTGCTTCACCCTCTTCTCATTTGAGTTATGGACGTTGCTTGTCCAACGATTCACCTTTAAAACTTTCTGCTTTCTTATTGACAAAATTTGCATACCCCCCGAATCAATATTTCTACATCCAAAATTACAAAGTCCTTATCCAATCCTATTGCCAAAGAATCAGATAGATCTAAACATTCTATTTTTCCGCATTCATTGCAGAACAAATGAGCGTGTTGGTTCACCGTATCATTCCTTAAAAATTCATAGTACTTAATACGATTACCTGAATTCAGAGATTTAACAATTCGTTTTTGTTCAAATTCGGCAAGAGTTCTATAAATGGTTACTCGATCCCAAGAACTGTTATTAGGTAGACCATCCATAATATCGGTATGACTAATAGGCTTTCCTGCGTCGCATAGCATTTTTAAAACAGCTACTCTTGTTTTTGTAATCTTCAACCCAGCTTTCTTTAAAATTTC
>JBCCIA010000090.1:0-16494 GCA_039028475.1 Spirochaetota bacterium
AAAATATTCTTTTCATCAGGAGTGATTTCTTTGAGCTTTTTTTGCAAATTCGCATCAATTTTCAACCTTTTCTGAGCTACCTCAGAAATGGGCTCTTGGTGCCAGATATTTCCCTCTTTATCAAAGATCGTAAACTGATCAACGCCATTGGTAAGCATATAATTCTTTATATTCTTATAATTCAAGTTTTTCTTTTTGGAAACAACCCTTTCCTGTAGGTCTGTAGCAATCGTTTTAACAAGGTTGTTGGATTTTATTTGAATATTCGTTATTAGTAGATCCGTTTGGTTCTCAAAGATCATCACAGAGAAAAACACTATATTTATCAAAGTAAGTAAGGAATAAATAATAGCAATTTTGATTCTTAAAGAAGAAAATTTTATATTTTTCATAAATAACAGTTGTTCGAGAATAAATACGAGAAGCCCTTCCAGAACTTATTAGACAGAAGAGGGCAAAACCCTACTAAGACTATAATATAACTTTTTTGATGTCAATGAATTTCTTTACTCTCTTTTAGAAACTTTTTTCTCTAAATCTTGTAAGTTCCGAACAGTAGGATTCATCTAATGAGGTATGAGTGGATGAAAGTTTTTTTAACAAATTGTTGACATTTTTTTCAATGAGGATAGACTCAAAACTTAGCGGAATACATTTATTATTGAGAATATATTCAACTTACGACGTTCCTGAGAATAACTTATTTACCTACTCTAATGAATTTAACGATCCAAGAAAAAAGCCTCAAGGATATGAGAGGCTGGAATAAAAAAGACACTTTAAAAAAACTAACTCTCCCCCTACTCTTTTTATTCATCATTTTGTTTTTTATCTTCACGTCGAACTCCATTATAACAGTTAAGCTGCAAGAACTTAGGTTTCAAATTTCCAAACAACAATTGCTAAACTACGAGCTTTCTTCGAATCTATTAAAACAAAAATTTCGCCAAATGCTTCTAAACAGAGACGATTATACCAAAGAAATCAAACTCAATATTACAGAATCTGCAATCCTCAACTCTCGCATGCAAGAAACTCGCGCACAGGAATCGGATAGTGGACTCATTATGGATATAAAAGAAAAATTTGGTATTATAGTTATCAATGGCGTGCGCTTTTTGAGTTTAAAAAATATGTTGAGATTGTCTAATGATCTGCAAGAACTTGTCAAACTTCAATTTGCTTTTTATTTGGAAAGAACAAGAAAATTTTCATCAGCCTCCAAAAAATACTTAGAATTAGAAAAAAAATTTAAAAAAGACAGCAGTGACTATGCATTTGTTCTCTTGCACCAGGGTTTTTGTCTGGCGATGCGCGGTGAAACAGAAAAAGCATTAGTAAAACTTTACAAAACGGAAGAACTATTTCCAGGAACACATTTTGGAGAAAATGCTAGAATCCTCATCACCCTATTATTAGAAGGAAAAAGACAACGCAGCAGAATCAATAAAGAATTCCAAGATGACAAAAGAAGGGCAGTTGCCCTCTACCAAGCGGGTCAATACAAACAAGCTCTCGCCATTCTAAACAGTATGCCTGAAAGAACCCAGAAAGAAAATTTAATGAGAGCACGCAGCTTGGAAGAAATGGGAAATACAAGCAAAGCTGTGCAAGCATATATAGATTTGGTGCAAAAAAGTGAAGACCCTGAAATGGCCAAACAAGCCAATAGAAGGTTATTAATGATTGGTAGTATCTATGAAAAAAATAAGGAACTCACCGATTATTCCAAAAAAAATGCCCAAGAAATGGGTGACTTGGATATAGTAAAAAAAGTGGAGGTAGGTACGAAACTGATTCAAAAAGCCGTGATTTTGAAAAAAATAGAAGAAGTAACAAGCGATGCAACAACAGAAGAAGACAAAGAGCTATTCGGTTTGCAAAAAGAACTAGTTGCAATCAGGAATACGACACAAAAACAACTAAAAAGAAATATCAAAGACAAGTTAGAGGGTGTTCAACCATTAGGAGAACGAACTAGCGATACGGTTCAAATAGAAAAAAATTCAACAGAAGAAAATCTAATAAAAGAAAATCCAATAGAGGAAATTCCACCTAAACAGCAAGAGAGCTTGCCAGAAGAATCAACAGTTGGTAAAAAAGACGAGAAGAATGTTGTTACAGGGAAACTTCGAATAGAATTAGTAGATGGCAGGGTTCTCTTTGGGCAAAACATCTGGTTCAATGGGAAAAAAGTCTTCCTCAAAACACCCATGCATAACTCCGTCCTCCCAGGAAAAATGATAAAAAGTATCAGTAGACAATCATCGGGTTTCTTTAGCAAAACAAAATTGAAGTTGGAGACGAATGACGGAAAAGTGATTTGGGTGAAGAAAGCTACTAAAAAGGGTACTGACTTCATATTGGAAAGTAATGCGGGAGAAATCAAAATTCCTTTAGAAAAAATAAAAAAACTCACTCTATAATATAGCAATCTAAGAGCCTGTCCATTAATAAATAAGTGGCTATTAATGGTACAAATCGTGTATGACAAGTTCGAATTGATTTCAAGATAAGGGGTAATTTACATTCCCCAGATATGAATTTCCCTTTTCTGGTATGACATTTGTTTCTGGAATACTTTCTCATCCCAACTTTTCTCTGATTTTGTATCAAAAATAAGTAGATGGGATTCAGTAGCACCGCATTTGTCCGCATAATCTGATACTTGCTGCAAGCCTTTTTCAATGGTCAGTTCCAGACTATCGTAGAGAACTTTACATTCAATGACAATCTCCTGCTTATTGTGGTAGTTATCTTTTCCTTGGGGAAACCAGCAGATGTAGAGATCAGTTCGACGTTTGCCTAGGCCATATTCTCTTTCTACTATTCCCTCACCATTAATAATACGTTGTAGAAATGCCTGTAATAAAAGCTGTGAGCCAGCCTCAGAATAAGAAATGCCCTGCAACCAATGCTCGGAATGTTTGCGGTAAAAATTCTGGAACTCGGTTAATAAGGGGGACATTTGTAATTTGCCATTATCCTTGTCTATATACCATTCAGAGCGATATTTGGCTTGGAGATTGTATTGCGTGATTACCGTAAGTTCACGAGGAATGATTTCAGCATAGATTTTATTAGCGATTATAAGTCCACTTTTTGAATGGGTAAGAAGACCGAGATCAATACAATACTGGATGTCATCCTGAAATATATTAGTATTCAAAAATCCAGATTGAAGAATCGGTTCAACAATCCTTTGCACCCGTGGCTCTTTGAGTTTATCGGATAACTGATCCAGATGGGTATCACGACGAATGATCAGATTTTCCTTGGCTTGTTGCAAGGATTTCAGGGGAATCGTTCTGCTTCTGTCTCGATTCTCTTTCCTACGAAAACAGGTTTCATAGGCGAGGGCGTTTGCAAGCCAGGGTTGCCCTCCTGTGTAGTCCCAGACCAAATCTAGATAGCCAGCCTCAAATTCCTGCCCGGTTGTGCTACTATGTTCTTGGTACAATACCTCTATATCCTTTTTTGTGAAGTTGCCAAGGCGTAACGATTCATCCTTGATATTGAATGCGGAACCTCCGGTAATTATTTCTTTGCCAGAATTGGTAACATCCAGGCGGTAATCTCTGACATCACGCACACCACAGAGTACAATCGACTGCGGAAAGGATTTTGGTCGTTGGGTGTATCCAGCACGAAGCTGACGAAGCACAGATATGAGTGTATCACCAATAAGCGAATCAATTTCATCGATAAATAGCACTACGGGTTGAGCCGTTTTAATAGAGAGTAAGAACAGAGCTTCCGAGAGCAAATCTTTGGTATTTTTAGCGAAAACCTTTTTCCTGTTTTCATCTAAAATCTCAGATTGCCACTGGATAATCTCCGAACGGGCGAGACTGGCATAGATGGAAGACAGCGCATCTTCTACATTCTCCCGATAAGCCTGTGCAGGCTCAACATTGACATAGAGTGCTTTGTACCTACCTTCAGCATTCAAATAATCTGCTAGAGCTAGCAGGCAAGAAGTCTTTCCAGTCTGTCTGGGAGCATGGAGAACAAAGTATTTTTCCTGTTCGATAAGTTGGAGCACATTTTCTAAATCCCAGCGTTCCAAAGGAGGAATCAGATAGTGATTTGTAGAGTTAACAGGCCCAGAGGTATTGAAAAACTTCATTGTATGGTTAGAATGCCAGAAAGGAGTTTTTTTGCAAAACTATTTCTGGTATTTCCTCCAATCTCCCAACAAGGGAAGATTGGAGGGCTGTGTTCTTATGCTACTCTAACTGTGCACGCAGAAACTTAAGCTGTTTGTGCAACAACTTGCGATATTTCTTACGACGTTTCTTGCAGTAGGTTTTGGCTTTGAAAAGCCGATCAATCAGAATTTCTATTCTGTCGAAAAGGGCTTTGAAATCTGGTTCTTCCATAGTGGATTCCTCATTGTGTTAGTATAGTTTACACAAGGGTGGAAGAAAGACTTGACTGTGTACGTTCGGAACACAGACTTTTTCTACCACCTTGTGTGGGGTTTCTTCGTCCGGGGTGATTTGACGGTCAGAACCGGACGGAGAGCTTTTTCACCTAAAAGCTGCAATTAGCAACTTCGCGTATTTCAATTGCTATTTAAAACATTGGTAAATATTTAAGGGTACTGGTGAAATGTCCAGTATTTTTTTTGTAATGTTATTACGTATAGAAGTTAGAAATCATGAATTCTTATTGCTTTTTTTTCCGTCTAATCCGTTATATGGCCAAGGGCTTTGCATATGAATGATCCAATCCAAACCTTAGTTATTTTGATTCCAGGCAATCCAAGTGTTCCTGGAGTGTATGAACCTTTTTTAAATGCAGTTGTATCAAAACTTTCCCAAAACCGAGAGCAAGTAAAGGGAATCGTCCTACCACATTTAGGTCAATGCAATACTCACTTACGAAGAATCAAAACAATCAATCTATTTGACGTTGTGGAAGAACATAAAAAAAATATTTTGAACCATCTCCAAAACTACCAAGCGGAAGAAGTCATACTAATCGGGCACTCCTTAGGGGGAGCTGTGACACTTCTTCTGCAAGACGAACTCCATGATGCAATCGATCGGTTTATTTTCCTTTGCCCCTTTCTCGGCCCCTCTGCAAGAAATACTAGCTACTTAAAACTCTTCAAAAATCCTATCACTCGCTTCGGGCTTAAATACGGATCATATACCATTTTGTCAAACCAAATCGTTGCTAATAGATTTTTCATAAAATGGTTGGGAGAAAATCCGCAAAACAAAAATATTATCAAGCAAATCAAGAAGCCAAATTATATTCATAATTTCTTTACTCTTGTGTCAGGGTATTTTCGTGATTTTCATAAAGTAAACCTTAGACATAAGGTCACAAATATGGACTCAGATAAAAGTTACTTTGTATTTGCTAGAGATGATTTTTGGGTTCCCCCCGAGGTTGTGCAAAAATTACCAAATGCGATACGTTACTCTGTCTTAGATGATATCTCTCATGATTTTTGTTTAGTGGAAAAGCAATTCCAACAAGTTGCACAAAGCATTCACAAGTATTTAGAGCCTATCTCCAAAATGGCTTAGTAGTACGGTTTATGTATTTAGAAAACAGTAAAATACTTATACTTGGTTTGCATACAAAGGTTTCATACTCCAATCTATTGCTTAACTTGCTCAATCCAGTTCGATTACCTCGATTTCGTATTCCTTATTTCTATCCAAACCTTTTAGGTGATGGGTATACAATTTGGGGCAACGGCATTTTGAGGGCTCACCTCTAATGTCTTCTGAGTAGCTAATGGTAATTTTATGATGATGGACAAACTTATTTCCCGAAATCGTTGTTCCCTCACATATTGCAAAGAAGTAAGTTTGCAAAACTAAAGTACCATGTTTGTCCCAACTTTTTTCCAATAGTCCGGCGCCACCATTTCTATTTTTCAACTCCTGGGGCAATTCACTTCCAGCACAGCTTTGTGTTTCGTTTAAAACTAAATTCCCCCTAGTTTTACATTGGATGAAACTTAAAACAAAAAGTAACAGTAGAAATATATTTTTCATAAACCAATTATCGGTAAGCAAGCGAAAAAGAGTTTTAAGAAATATTTGAATTCTTATTGCTTTTTTTTACGTCCAATCCGTTATATGATCAAGGATTTTGTATATGAAAAAGTATCTGCTAGCATTTGTTCTCACATTCCTCTTTGTACAATGTTCTAATAAATCAGGTGGTTTGTGGAATGACCTGGTACGGCTATCGTTTTTAAACAGCTCTTCCGAAGAAACTCTGTCTCTTTCTATCACTGGAAACCTGAGCCAGGACGGGACAAATATCAGCAACACCCTAATTACCACCAATGCAACAACCCTTAGCACCAGCACATCTGTCCAAGGACGCAACTCTTCGAGCGATACCATTCGTTGTATCGATTACAACCTAAACTCTGGCTCGTTGACTTGTTATTTCATCGTCTATACCGCAAATATTGCTGGGGCTAGCGATGGTTGCTACCACCTCTACTATAGCTCTGGAGAGAATAACCAACTACAATCCATTGCAAAATTCCAAGGAGTTACAGCCGGCCAAGAACTAACCCTTTTCCATAGGGAAGACATCCCCACAGGTGCGAATGCTTTCACTGTTTATTCCTGTAACGGCAGTTCTGAAACTTTCTTAACATCCTCTACCCTTACCGACTACACCAGCTCCGACGGGGTCATGACTGATAGCAACGGTAATTATACCATAAACATAGAAGCTGGTAAATACCATACCCTGAGCATCCGTCGTGCCACCAAAGACTTAGGGGAAATTATCATTGATCTCAGCACAGTGACCAACGAGGATGGTCTAGAGGAGATCACAACAGATTCGTCGAAGCTTTCTATAGCAGTACCTTCCGGTTTCACACATGGCTTAACAGTCAATGGCCCTGTAAAATCTTCCGGTGATAGCGGCACAACTACAAGCAACACTTCCGCGAACACGAGTAGTACTGGTTCTCCTACGACGACCGCGACGACTATTGATTTTACAACCTTTGCCAATGAGGTTACTCAAGATGCCAACCTAGTCGCAGGAGTTACGCTAAGCTATATTGGTAGCCCTTATACTTTTGCCGCAGGTACTGCAATTGCAACCCAAACCCCAAATATCTCAGGAACGATTTCAAGTTGTAACATCAGTCCTGCTCTGCCTACTGGTTTGAGTTTGGACACAACAAACTGTGCCATCAGTGGAACCCCTTCCAGTAGCCAAACCGCAACAAGCTACACCGTGTCTGCGACGACTTCGACAGGAAGCGTAGCCACTGCAAGTATCAATATTACCATTACTGCTGCTGCGGTTTCTCCACCCACGAGTTTGGTGTATACAGGTAGTCCGTATACATTTACCAGAACGGTAGCCATCACGACCCAGACTCCTACAGTAAGTGGAACGGTAACTTCCTGTATTTCCACCCCAGCTTTACCGGCAGGACTAAGCATTGGTGCAACTACCTGTGCCATCAGCGGAACCCCTACAACAACCCAGAATGCAACAAACCATACCATTACAGCGAGCAATAGCGGAGGGAGCACAAACGCTACTATTAGCATTACTGTCGATGGCATTGCATGGGTACAAGAAGCCTATATTAAGGCTCCCAATGTTGATTCTACCGATTATTTCGGTGAGTTCGTGTCTATCTCTGGAGATACAATTGTTGTGGGTGCGCAAAACGAGGATAGCAACCAGACTACTATCACAAACGGTACTACAGCCAGTGCAGACAACTCAGCTTCCAACGCAGGGGCTGCCTACGTCTTCCAAAGAACAGGTACTACATGGGCACAACAAGCCTACCTGAAGGCATCCAATGCAGAAGCAGATGAGCTTTTTGGCGGTGCTGTTTCTATTGATGGTGATACTATAGTAGTAGGAGCCTGGAAAGAGGATAGTAACCAAACCACAATTACCAATGGAACTACAGCAAGTTCAGATAATACCGCTGGTGCTGCTGGTGCTGCCTATGTCTTCCAAAGAACAGGAACTACATGGACACAGCAAGCCTACCTAAAGGCGTCCAATGCAGAAGCAGACGATAGATTCGGCTATAGGGTCGCAAACTCTGGGGATACAATTGCTGTAGGTGCGCAAAATGAGGATAGCAACCAGACTACTATCACAAACGGTACAACAGCAAGCTCTGATAATTCGACTACCGACTCTGGTGCATCCTACGTATTCCAGAGAACAGGTTCCACATGGGCACAACAGGCTTATTTAAAGGCTCCCATCTTAACTACATACGACAATTTTGGCAATAGTATCTCCATCGATGGTGATACTATTGCGGTCGGTGCTTCTGGAGAAGACAGTAATTCTACTACGATCATAAACGGTACGACAGCCAGTGCGGACGATGCAGCAAACCAAGCTGGAGCAGTGTACGTATTCAAGAGAACGGGTACAACATGGGTTCAGGAAGCCTATCTAAAACCAAGCAATGTCCAAGGAGATGATGATTTCCATACTGTTTCTATTTCCGGGGATACAATCGTTGTGGCTTCTATTGAGGAAGATAGTAGCCAAACTACTGTAACCAATGGTACGACAGCCAGTGCAGACAATTCGGCTTCCAACTCTGGTGCGGTCTATGTTTTCAAAAGAACGGGTACAACATGGGCACAGGAAGCCTACCTAAAGGCATCCAATGCAGAGGCATCTGATGCTTTCGGGCGTGCTGTCTCTATCTCTGGGGATAAGATTGCTGTAGGTGCCTTGTTAGAAGACAGCAATCAGACCTCCATTACAAACGGTACTACCGCAAGTACGGACAATTCAGTAACTGATGCGGGTGCAGTCTATGTATTCAAAAGAACAGGTACTACATGGGTCCAGGAAGCCTACCTGAAAGTTCCTAATTCTGATGCAGGTGATGGATTTGGTGTAAGCGTCTCGTTCTCTGGGGATACAATTGTTGCAGGTAAAATAAATGAAGATAGTAACCAGACTACCATTACAAATGGCACGACTGCTAGTGCAGATAATTCGGCTTCCAACTCTGGTGCGGTTTATGTATTTAGAAAACAGTAAAACAAATTTCCCTGATACCCTCACAGGAAAGAAGAAAGACTTGACGCAGTATATGTAGTACACAAAATTTTACTATAACCTCCAACACTCCTTACAGCGTGTCCTTAAACATGTCTATTCTTATTTAAAAGGCAAGCTGCAAGAGTCTGTAGTTTGGTTTTAGGACAGACTCTTATATGAATATTAGCGGACAGAGCTCAGAAAACTTGGGTATTGCGGTAACTCTTATCGATACAGATGGTGACAACCAAAGAGAAGCTGTTGTAGGAGCTTCTTATGCAACCGTATCAGGAAACTCTGGAGCCGGCCGTTTTGGAATCTTTGACATTGTATCAGGAACCTTTGGCTTGAATTCAAGTTCCGCAATCCAAGAAAAAATCTCAACCAGTGTACAAGCCAATGCTGACTTTGGTGCCGGTTTTAATTAGGATTGATTTTTTAACAACTTGGGGTAGTTTTAACGGTAACTTATTCCTTAGACATCCAACTCTTTATATAACTATCGAGAGTCGTATCTGCTGTAAGTGTATGGAGCTTTTCAATGTGCTTTGGGTCTTGGAAAGTAAGCTGGAAGTGGATCAACGGTTGCAGGGCTGCATAGTTCTTTTTCCCAATGACATCCCTCACCCCATCTCGGAAAAGATAGACAGAGAAGTTTTCCTCTAACTCATAATCCCCCTCTTCAAATTCCATCAAATCATAGAGCTGTGTTCTCTGCTTATCCGTTAAATTGTATTTAGACACCCAGTCGTCAATCTCATAATCATAATCGTCTCCCACTTCCCGACGTAATTCTACAACCTTTGCCGCAGCAATAAAACGCTTGGTAACATCAGGACGTGGGTATTTCTCAAAACCATAAAAATTGCCATTGTACAGCTCTTTCAACTCCTGGTACAACTCAGGCAGCAATTTTTGCCCAGTCTTGTCATAACGATAAAATAGGGTATCACAGAATAAGACAAAGCCGGTAGTGGCAATATCCTGTTCCTCTTGTAAATCAGGGTTAGGCAAAGCGTCATCGCGAAAAGATCGCACAATGACGCTGACCTGCCGCTCATTTTCTTTTACAACTTTGACGTTTACAATTTCACTCATAGAGAATTTTTATTTTACTCCTCTAAACAATTTCTTACGCAACAGCAAACGCACCCACAGCCGCTTCACAACCTTCCCAATTGATGCGAATATTCTCCGCACTGTAAAGCAGCTCTTCGGGAGTAATCAGATTGGGAAAACCCTTCCACTTCTTGGGTCCATAGAAATCTCCCGATTTGGCTTCCTTATCGGCACAGGCACGAATAATACCAAGGGCTCCATCCTCTGCTGTTTGCGAATTGCGCATCAAAGCACTATTGGCATCCATCCCACCATCTGCCGCGCTTGTAGAATGCAAGCTGGTAGTGGCAAGTCCAGGGTGAGCCAATAAAACTTTTATATTCGAAATCTGAGCTGCTTCGAGCTTTTGTTTGAGACCATAAGTAAAGGCACAATTGGCAAGCTTCGTTTGGTGGTAACGCTCCCATCTCGGCCCAGTAAAGTTAGCACTCTCCTCTTCAGTCCCATCGCCACCCAAATTGCCACCATTTTTACCAAAAAACCCTTCCTCCAATGGATTCCCCATCCTTGCCATCGAGGTATGGTTGACAACTCGTACTTCTGCACTGTTTTTCAAAAGGGGAAACAGCTCTTTCGTCAGTAGGAAATGAGAGATACAATTTGTCTGCATCTGCACATCATAGCCATCTCTAGTAGCCACATCTTTTAAGGCCATAACTCCAGCATTATTGCACAAAACATCAATAGAAGTATGCTTTGCTTGTATCGCCTCTGCCGCCTTACGCACAGCAGCAAAATCCTGCAAATCACAGGCAATCGCCTCAAATTTACCACCAGGAATTTCTTGTTGTAAGTTTTGCAAAGATTTCGCAGACCTCTCGCTCTCGCGGTTTAGCAGCAGAACAGTTCCACCAAGCCTAGCCATTTCTCTGGCGCATACATAACCGGTACCACTGGTGGTACCGGTTATAACGATCACCTTGCCGGACATATCTTGGGTATGCTGTTGGATCACAGTATCCAAGTGAAGGGTCTGAATGGTATTTGTCATAAATGATTCCTCTTTCTGGAAAAGCCTACTGAAGCCTGGACATAGCTGTCAAGAGCTTCTTGCTACAACCTATATACTACGGTTTGATTATAAAAATTTTGTAATTGCTTTTTTCCAAAAGGAAACTCCTATAAACCGTAATGAGACCAAAGATTATCCAACCAGGCCCTGGGCAAGAATCTGTCTGGGACTATCCCCGACCTCCCAGGCTTGAGAAAGCCGCAGAGACATTGCAAGTATACTGCGAAAAAACTCTCATAGCCGAAACCAATCAGGGCTTTCGCATGTTAGAAACTAGCCATCCCCCTGTTTATTACTTTCCCCCAGAAGACATAGAACAGCAATACTTCCAAACCAATGATATGGCGTATTCCTTTTGTGAATTCAAGGGCAAAGCAGTGTACCATGATTTCATTTTGAATGGAAAAACAATTGCAAAAGTTGCCTGGCATTACCCGCAGATCACAGGGGTCTACAAAGGAATCGAAAATTACTGGGCATTTTATCCTTCTAAGGTAGAGAGCTGCTGGGTTGGCAAAGAAAAGGTGCAAGCTCAAGAAGGAGATTTCTATGGCGGTTGGATTACCACAAAAATTGTCGGGCCTTTCAAAGGAGGCACTGGAACCTGGGGCTGGTAAAATAGCGAACTGACTCAAATAATATCCCTTTCTGGCACTTTTAAAAATTTGATTTTAGAATCAGAATAGAAGAAAAAATGGTATAGAGAAAAATAAGCCCAAATTTTTAGTTACTCCTCAGTCTTTGGGCTTACTTGATTCCATACCATGCATGGATCATAAAAGATTGAAAAAACTGAATAGGCAAAGCAATCCCTGCTTCCTTGATACTACTCTCCACTTCCGTAGGAGACAGTATTGTAAGCATTTCCCGCAATTGTTGTGCTAAAGACTCTAGAGATTCAGGACTTGCACCCATTCGTTCCTGAATAGATCGCCAATTTTTTAGCATAGCTGGAAACTCTGGGGATTCTAAAGCAAAGCTAATTTCAGCATTCACAAAATAGCCTCCTGGTCTAAGTCTAGTAGACATACTCTTATAGAAAGGCAAACGTTCATCTCTTTTGATAAAATGACCTACCAAAATTGCCAATGTCGCATCAAAACCTTCACCTGTAGGTAAGTCTTGCACCAAACCGTGCAAAAACTCACAACGGTTTGTATACCCAGCAGCTAACACTCTTTGTCGACAGACTTCTAACATCGGCAAAGAAGGTTCAACAGCTAAAAAAGTAAAGTTAGGGAAAGACTTTGCCAATGACAAGATTTCCGCCCCTGTTCCCGCTCCAACACACAGAATCTTTGCCTTTTCAGGAAGCTCTTCCAATACGAGTTTTAACAGAAAATGTAAATTTTCACTGATAGAACTTAGAGGTTTATTCCTCTCGTCATACACCTTGGCTAATTCTTGGTTGAAAAAACTCTGCTCTTGTTTGCTTTTTTTCATTTATAAAACTTCCTATATTTCTCTTAGTTTAAAGGCCAAACCAGCCTCCCGTATTACCTCCCGCCCAACAGCCATCTTGCTTACAGGATTCAGAAAAGCTACGGTTGCATAGAGATTTAAACTTTTTTACAGAACGAATGTCTTTGTTACGATAGTTTTGTGGATGGCATATGCCACCGATATACTCACCGCGAACTCTGATCCTACCAGTTACATACATAGCGCTACCTACAGAATACACAGCATTGTTTTCACTCCGAGAATAGCAGGCAATGTAACAGCCTGGGTCGCTTGTAAAGTGATTCCTAGTAGGAAAACGACCAAAACTTTCCGGTAGCCAATATTTGGGAGTATCCTTATGAGTATCCTCTCCGCTTGCATACCGCCAGTTAGAAGACTGGTCTCCTAGATTGTCCCCGTAAAATCCCTGCTCTGGGTGAGGTAAAATGTTAGTAACAACCAAAATAAGAATGCATACAGCAAAAATCATCTTTTTCATAGAGTACCCTCACCGCCAAGATACTACTACGATTGTAAACACACAATAAAAAATTGACCCGACAGAGTCTCTATTTAATACACACAACGCACCTGGAAACCTACTGTAGTATACTCAAAATCGACGTGGCCTAAACCAGCATGAAAAATATAACCTCTATGAACATCCATACTATCAGTAAGCCAATGCCAGTCATGTCTCTCCCACTTTTTTGTTTTACCTGACCTGTATAGCTTGAGAAACTCCTTGCGATTTGGCAACCTCATATCCATAGCTTGGCAGATCTGACGGGCTTCCTCTCTTGGCATAACACCCATATTTTCACTCCACGTCACTGTAAGTCTTGACTTGGTAGAAACAAGAAAATGTCCAAAAACCCAACCCTTGTGCTTCTTTTCATCCTCCACCTCGTACCAATAATCATTCGCTCCGCGTAGTTCTACTTTTTGTAAGGAAACTCCAGTAATCTTTACTAGAGAAGAATGTTTGAGAGTCAAAATCCTAGCAAAAGTAACCCCTGGCCCCTTGCGTAAATACAATCCATTGGGTTCATTGACATAAACAGTAGAGTTGATAGGCAGTGACTTTGGCTCGATGATAAAAGGGCAAGACGCTAGACTGAACAAAAAACCAAATACGGGTAACCTAAGTAGACTTTTCCAAACAATCATATGATTTAACCAAGTTACAGAAAGCCTTATTTTACTATATATCCTTAAATTCTATCAAGAAGTTATTTTCTTGCTAATTTTATTACCAACCGGAGCACTGGAAAAATGAAATATTGTATTATTTTGCTAGTTGTACTCATAAGCTGCTCACCCGAGAAAAACCCTACTATTGAAAATACAGACCCCCTACCTGAAAAAACCCAAAATGTAGAGAGGAATGCACCGCAGGAAGAAAATGAGGATGATTTACCTGAGGCGAAGGTAGAAGATTTTAAGAAGTGTGAGAAAGGTTTTTCTTATGATAAGAAATTTTTAAAGTCTATTCTAAGCCATAGAAGTGAAAAGATGAAGATAATGGAAGTATGTGACACGACAATTGAAAAACTTTCCTACTCTCTTACTTCTGCAAAAGACAAAACAAATACCTTTTACCTGGTAAACGAATCACAAATTTTCCAACAAAGCAGCAATGAAGTAACTTTTTTAAAAGATTTTGATATAGGCTATCCCGATGGTGCTCTCGATTTACAGTTCAAAGACATCAATGGAGATGGCAACTATGAGGTCATAACTACCGGTGATGCAAGGGGGAGTGAACTGATTGTTTACACTTTCACAACAAATGGTTTTGTAGAAATTTTTAAAAGAGAAGATGCCACCAAATACTTACTAGAAGTCAAAACTCCACACTTACTCATTCGTTCGATGACCGAAGGAAAAGGAAAAAGAGATGACGAGGGTTATTTTTTAGAGCCAAAGAAATACAAACTAGAAAACGATAAACTGGTTTTGCTTCCATGAAGAAGATTAAAGCTGCTACTTGCTTTTCCTGAATTTGCCGGCAAAATAACATTGCCCAGCTTCTCTCAAAATAAAACGATGTAACAGTCCTCATGAAAATAAACGATTTTGTATTACTACCAATTATTCTTATCATCACCTCATGTTCTGGAATGCAACGACTTTACTCTATAAAGTCCTATAAAAGAACCCTTGCCAGTTCCATTCAAAAAGATACAACTCTTAGCAAAGTTATAGCAAAAGTGGATAAGCAAGGCAAGAAAACCAAAATTCTCTCTGCCTTTTTTGGCCTGGATGATGCTTTGCCCAGACCGGCGAGTGCAGTGATATGTGATGGAGCAAACTACAAAGACGGGATGCCAGTAATCTTCTCCCACGAAATTGATGTAAACTCGATGCAAGCTGGAGACTTTGAAGTAACAACAGCTTCCGGCAAAACTGGGTACGTGCATTGTGTCACTTTAGCCCCTGCTGACGATAAAGGAGAGTTACGAACAGTGCTACTAGTAGGCCATTATGGCAGCATAGAGGATCAACCAGTAAGCGTAAAAATAGTAGGAAATTTACTTTCGTTAGATAAATCGGTAAACTTCAAGGGCGAAAGCATCACTCCTATCAAATTAGAAGTGGGGCCAACAATCATTCTAGCAGAAGTCATACCTAAAGACAAACAAGAGCTAGGCAAAAAAGCGACCCAGCTTCCTTTCGGAGGAGGCAACGGCTGCCCAATCGGAAGCAAACAAGTGATTAACGTCACATGGGTGGGAGGTATTACCAAACCAGGTGGAAAGCCAGCTAACGACAAGGAACGGGAATTGTACAAAGTCACACTTGTAAATAAAGATGGTAAATCTACAGAAGTTACTCCTTTTGCCCTAGCCGATTTAAAAGATGGGGATAATAACCATAGACTATGCCTAAATGTAGAGGGAACGGCAAAATCGGTATTTTTCCCCGCTGGCCACCTGACAGACCCAAGAGAAGATCTAAATCCCGACACGAAAATTGAGATTTCTCAATAATTTTTTTTATAGAAAACAAGTGATTACCTATAAAAGACTCGTCAACTCACACCTCTATTTGTATGTAGAGAAATAATTGTTTTAAAAACAAATATAGCGAAACGAATTCCACCACCCGCTTTACGGAATTTTTATTATGAGAAAGCCTTGACGAACTATAAAACAACTCCTATTTATAGCTATGGATGTAACAAAATTCAGTCGACACAAAATTTTCCAAAAACAGATCAATCATTTGAATTACTCCTATTTACACAAAGGTTCTGGACCCACAATTCTACTCCTACACGGATTTCCCGATCTTGCCAATACTTGGGATGACACCATTGATGCCCTATCGGATACTTACAACTGTATCGCTCCTTTTTTAACCGGTTACTATCCAACTGAAGTTGCCAAAAATGGTGATTACAGCCCCAAGAGAATCGCGATTGACATGGCTGATTTACTGACAGAGTTAGACATTCAAGAATTCATTGTAGTAGGACACGATTGGGGAGCAAGTATTGCCTATTCACTCGCCAATCTCTGTCCAGAAAGGATACGAAAACTAGTGACAATTGCAATTCCGCATCCACAATTTATCCGGCCTTCCCTAAAACTCCTCTACAAAGCCAGACATTTTTTAGCACTGCGAAACGAAAAGTCCTCACGCTTTGCCAAGAAGAACAACTTTGCTTATATTGATACATTGTACCAACGCTGGGCTCCTAATTGGTCAAAGTACCAAACAAGTAGTCGACAAATTAAGCAAGTATTAGCTTTACCAGGTCATTTTGAAGCGATCTTTGGTTATTATTGGAGTTTTGCTAAGAACCAAAAAAACAAAGAGTTAAATCATTTTTTACAAAGGCTACCACAAATGCCTGTACTGGTTTTCATGGGTAA
>JBCCIA010000091.1:0-16444 GCA_039028475.1 Spirochaetota bacterium
ATCTATAACAATAAAAAGCAAGCGGAGTTATTACAACAAGCGTTTCAGGATAAAGTAGAGAAAATCGATTTAAGTGATTAATGAATCCATATCCAGACTTAGAGTATTTAACCGGCGTGTTAGGCCGCCTTTCCATATTTGTCCAGCGATGCCACGAAGCAGAAAAGTATTCTGCGAAAAGACGTCAACGCTACCACGACACGGCTCAAGACCAAATCCGTTATTTGCAAGACAGCCTAAATTTTTTGCTCTATGAGCGGAAGTAAGTGAACGCTATTGCCTTCTCTGGGAATAACTGCATTCGCAAAAACTAGGGAAGGTAATAGGTAAGGCTGGAATACGCAGGCAGGTAGGTTTTTTAGGAAAATTATTTTACTTGTGTATTTCTCTCCAGGTGTATTACAAGCCTTCCAAGAAACGATTATAAGAAAACTTACAGGGTCGCAGATAGAGCCTTGAGTTTTTCATGGATTTGCTGCTCTTCCTCAGTTTGCAACTTCCCCTCTTTTTGGTAGGAGTCAATTTGTTTGCAGAGTTTTTCTACCAGGGATTTAATACTGATATCCCAAATTTCTATCGTTTGGTCATAAGAACCAGAGATGATTTTGTTGCCATCTTCGGTTACAGCTACGCTAGAAACCCCATCGCTATGGCCTTCGATTGTTATGTACTCTTCCCCCGTTTCGATATCCCAGATCTTGATAGTTTCATCCCAGGAACCAGAGACAACTTTGCTGCCATCTGCTGTGATCGCAATGCTTAAGACTTTGTCTTCATGGCCGTATAGGCTTTTTACTTCTTTGCTTGTTTGCATATCCCAAACTTTTATTGTACAATCCCAGGAACCAGAGACAATTTTACTACCATCTCTACTAATAGCAACACTGGCTATTGCACCGTTATGCCCTCGCAATTCTTGTAGGAGTTCTCCATTGTGGATATCCCATATTTTGATCGTTTTATCCCAGGAGCCAGAAATGATGCGATCCTTTGTCAGGGATAAGCTCCAAACCGCTCCTGAGTGACCTTTGAGCTCCTGTAACTCTTCACCCGTTTGTATATCCCAAATCTTGATTGTTTTGTCCCAAGAGCCAGAAACGATTTTCTTTCCGTCTGGAGTCACAGCTAAACAAGAAACTTCGTTTAGGTGGGCTTTGATTTCTTGTAACTCTTTGCCGGTATGAATGTCCCAGATTTTGATCACTTGGTAGGAGCCAGAGAGGACTTTTTCACCATCAGGGGTTATCGCGACACTGGAAACTTCACTGGCATGTCCGGTAAAGGTGATGCCTTCTTTTTCTGAGTCTAGATCCCATATTTTTAACAGTTTGTATTCGCCAGAGAGGATTTGCTGACTCCCTGGAGAAAGGATGATTTGTTCAGAATCGCCACCGGAATAAATAATTTTTACCTGTGAGTTTTCGGATGTGTTGCCCTCTGCATGTAGTAGTGGAAAGAGAACCTGTTTGAACCGTTCTTTTAAAGAAGTATCTGTGGAGAGGAACTCTTGGGCAATCAGAATGGTACGAGAGATTCCTATACTTGCTTCGAAATAGTTTCCATTGTCCAATAAGCCTTTTGCCTGTTGGATTTGTTTCTTTATTTCCAGTTCTGTGTCCTTTTGCATCCCCATTCGGTACGAATCTCCTTACTTATCTGTATGACTTATATTTATAAAAAATAAAAGTTTTTCATTATTTATAACATAGCTTATGGTAGTTTTGCCATATGGCCTTGTAAGCTTTGGCTGCAAATACTATATTCCATTGCTATCATGAAGAGAATAATTTCTCTTATATTCAAAAGTTATCAAGGAAAAATTATTTTTTATTCAACATATCTCTTGTCAACAAAACAGTTGTGAGGTTTCAGGCTTGTTTTTGGTAAGGATTGCGAAATTCTTTTAATGTTTCTGCCAGAGCCTTGATTTCATTGGAAATGTTATCAGTATCATAGTCTTGGATGGAGTAGGTAGGCTGTACCTTGGCCTCGCTACAAATGATTGCAAGTAGGTTTCCCACGATTTTTGACTTATGAGATGTTTCTATGCTGATATTACGTTTTTTTAGATCAGATAATGCCTCATCGACAATGCCAACTGCTCCTTCGACAACGATTTTTCGGGCATCTACTAAGGCTTGCGCTTGCTGCCGTACTAGCATCGCTTGTGCGATTTCTGGCGCGTAGGTCAAATCAGAGATTTCAAAGGAGATCACCTCTACTCCCGCTGATTGCACTTTGGCTGATAAAACGGATACCATTTCTTTGCCAATTTCTTTGGTCTCATCTTTTAGGCTATGCCCATCTGGAGAGGAATAGGGATATTTGGATGCAACTTGTTTCAAAACAGCTACAGCTTGTGATTTGACAAAGCCAACATAGTCTTCTACACTCAGTGCGGCATGTACGGAATCTACTACTCGAAAGGTGCAAATAGCAGCAATTATGATTGGATTGGCATTTGCATCTGCTACGGTTGTTTTATGGATTTCTATGGCCTGCTGTTTTGTCGTTACGGTAAGAACCTTTCTCCCCCAAAAATTAATAAAACTAAGACCGGGTGTTTTAAGTACTTTGCGGAGTTTACCCCAAGTTAAGATGATCTTTTCTTCTTGTGGATGTACAACGACCCAACTGATAAGAAGCGTAATTGGCCAGAAAAATAACCCCAATAGCAGAGAAAGTATAAAACCCATATGCTATAGATACCTAGAAATCACCTACTGTCAGCAAAAAAACTCTACGTTTTACAAAATGAAAGTTTAAAACTGCAAAAAAGAGCGAAGTTGTGGGATATAGGCCTTCGCTGGTCTGCTTTTCAAGCATAAAATAAAGAAATGACTTAACACAATCTATTTCCTTTAAAATGTAGTAAAAATGAGAGTTCCGTTTTTTAGGATGAATCAGATGAGAACAAAGAGTTTTGTTGTTGTTGTGGGAGTGGCTATGTTTTTCCCTGCAAACCCAGCTTTTTCCCAAGATCATAATTGGAATTCGCCGTCGGAAGTCGTAAAGAAAATTCGCAAGAAGTTCGTCAATCTAAAGGCTTACACGGCCAATTTTCATATAACAACCACGACCGGTATTCGCAGAAAATCTACCAAGAATCTCAAAGGTAAGTGTACCTATAAAAAACCAGGAATGATACGCTACCAATTTTCACAACCAGCAGGAGACTTAATCGTTTCCAATGGAAAAACTCTTTGGATATATATCAAACGCAAAGACGTGGTAGGCAAGCAAGACTTGACCTTAAAGAAAAAGAAAAAGTCTGGCAAGCCCATATTCCAAGTTTCTTCCAGTGCAGGTTTGAATCGATTGTTTCGCAAATACCACTATAAATTTAATAGTACGAAGCAGCCACAAAAAGGTAAGGATGGAAAGTCGTACTTTGTACTCGCTTTGGAACAAAGGGAAAAAATTGGTGGTTTTGAGCATATGACATTGTATGTAGATGCAAAGACATACCTTATCCATAAAACAATTGCTAAGGATTCGTTGGGTAACAAAACTACTTTAGAGTTTTCGAATATGCGTTTGAATCCTGATATAGAGGACGGCATTTTCAAATACCAAATCAGTGGTAGTTCCAAAATTGTGAACAATCCGCTTGTAAGTGATAACCAATAATGACAAATTTTGGTTTTGTGGAGAGAAAGAGTGAGTAATAAAAGAGTAGGACAAATCCTCCGAGAAGCCAGAGAGGCTAAACGTTTAACGGTTCGTGATGTATCTAAGGATACAAATATCGCTATAAAATTTATTCTAGCCCTGGAAAATGAAGATTATTCCCAGTTTCCTGCGGAGACATTTGCTATGGGATTTCTCAAAACATACTCGGACTATTTAAAATTGGACACGGGTCTAATTTTAAACTTGTACCGTGGCGAACAGATGGAAGAGTCTAGAGCACCTCTAGAAGAGCTGACAAAGCCAACACGCCCTGTTGTCAGCCAAGTCAAACCGGAGAAAACCAAGATCTTTACCATTTTGGCTATTGTGGTAATGGTTATAGTGGTAGTTATTTTGTTTGGAGCTTTCTTCGATGATATGGACAATAACGATACATTAAATGTTGATAGGGTGGAAAATACAACAGAAAAGCCAACAGCTCCTACTCAAGAAATTGACTTTGACAAACTTACCTTTTTGCAAAAGTCGATTCTGCCTGGTAGGGTTACCCAGGTGATCTTAAATACAGAAAAAGGTGTTAAGTTTAGTGTCAGTGATAGGTTTTGTAAGCTCTATTTGCACCAGGTCAAAGAAGCTGATAGTGCAGGGATTCGCAGTGCTTCCTTTGGTTTCAATATCTTTCCCGAGAAAAATATTTATAAATTCACGGCAAAAGTTCGCGAAAAGGTAGTTCTGGATAATAGAATCCAGGCTTTGGCTCCTCTGCGTAGAAAGGTTACTCTAGAAATGCAAGTGATTTCTTCAAAAGCTGCTAAGGTGATGGTGCGTGTTGATACAAAAGAAGTGCAGGGACCTCCTACAGTGTCTAGTGGTAACGTTCCTATCCAAGTAAGTCTCAAATTTCTCAAAAGGAGCTATGCCGAGTTTGTCATTGATGGACAGCGTTCTCAGGGAACCATTCGAAAAGGGCAACTGAAAATTTTAGAAGCCAATAACCGTTTGGAATTGAAAGTTGTGGATGGTAGCGCAGTAGAGCTAAGCATGGGTGGTAAAAGTAGAGGTAAGTTAGGACGTCCTGGGCAGTTGGTGAAGAAAGTATTCTATAAGGTTCCTGACCCTTTTGACAGTACCCGGTACAACATCCGAGAAGCAGGGGAATGAATTCTTGCAGAAAACAGCTTCTACATTTTATGTTACAACGCTCGGCTGTCCTAAAAATATTGCAGATTCACGTAGCATCAGCCAATCTCTAATGGAAGAAGGCCTAGAGTTAGTAGAGCAGGCCGAAACTTCCGATTTTCATATCATCAATACATGCACTTTTATCCAATCTGCTACCGAAGAAACCATTGAAACTATCTTAGATTCTGCTAAAATTAAAAAACAAAACGGACAAAAGTTGGTAGTTGTAGGTTGCTTTGCCCAAAGATACCCTGATGCGATTTCAGAGGAATTGCCCGAAGTCGATTACTTTTTTGGTACGGGCAAGTATGATAAAGCCGGCTCTATTTTGAAAACTAAGTTTCCTGAATACTTTCCAGGCGATGTCAATGCGAATCTATTGGGTAGGGACGCTATTCCCCAAACGCAAACAGATAAAGCATTTGCTTATGTTAAAATTTCCGATGGTTGCAACCGTGGCTGCCATTTCTGCATCATTCCTAGCCTACGCGGCAATTTTCGTGAGAATTCACGCGAACAAATTCTCAATGATACACGTGCAGCTGTACAGTCTGGGGCAAAAGAAATCTGCTTGGTATCGCAAGATACAGTGTTTTACCAAAAAAATACCGAAGCTCTTATACAATTGTTAGAAGATATTAGTACAGTCGAAGACCTACAAATTCTGCGTTTGCTCTACCTTTACCCTGATAAGAAGACTTTTCGACTACTCGATGCCTACAAGAGCAATCCAAAAATTGCTCCTTATTTTGAATCTCCTGTCCAGCATGTCTCCGAAAAAATGCTGAAAAAGATGAATCGTAGCGGTAGCCCTACATTTTTTCGTGAGCTATTTGCCAAGGCACGTCAGGTTACAGGCTTAGAAATTCGCACTTCGCTGATTTTGGGTTACCCTGGGGAAACTGCAGAAGATGTCGATACGATTTTACAATTTGTAGAAGATGTTCGTCCAGAAAAGCTGGCTTTGTTTCGCTTTTCTCCGCAGGAAGGAACCCATGCAGAAACCATAAGCCAAGATGTTTCTGCAAAAGAAGCAGCTCGGCGTGTCAATTTAGTGCGTGATTTGCATTTGAAGATTCTCAAAGAAATCCACCTAGAGCGAGTCGGAAAAGAGTATACAGCGATACTCGATGAAGTCGCAGAAGACGGAAGTGCCATTGCCAGGCGCCTACAAGATGCTCCTGAGATTGACGAAGTTGTCTACCTAAAGCCAGGAGCATACCAGAAAGGTGCGATAGGTAAGGTTCGGATTGATTCTTTTGCTGAATACGACATGGAAGGAACCTGGCTCGGTTGATCTGGTATGAAAGAGAGGATACTCAACTTTCCCAATATTCTTACCATCTTAAGAATTTTATTGGTGCCTTTTTTTATCTATTCTCTCTTACAGGAAGAGTTGTTTTACAAAATACTCGCTTTTACACTTTTCTCTTTAGCCTCTGTTACTGATTTTGTGGATGGTTACTTAGCCCGTAAGTGGAAGCAAGAGACAGAGTTTGGTAAATTTCTTGACCCTTTTGCTGACAAAATATTGGTTGTGGGAGCATTCCTCGCCCTAATTTTGTTGGATGAACAGATTGAACTGTGGATGGTGTTGCTAATCATCTTACGTGATATGTTGATTACCTCTCTACGCTATATTGCCATTAAAGGCGGTAAGTCGATGCGAACGACCCGTATGGGTAAAATCAAAACTGCTTTCCAGATGGGATCTATCGCATTTATGCTAACACTTTTTATGTTTGTGCGTATCAGCAAATCGCGCGGCATTAATGCTCTATACAGAGCAGGTAGGGATGCTGGAAAAACAGGATTCGAGATTGCCAATGAGAACTTTCTCCAATTTATCCAATCCGATGCGTTTTCACAGGGTTTGGCCAGGGGAGATTTACTAGAAAGCCTGGCGAAGTTTTTACCGTACTATGTAATGCTATTAACAACTTTTATCACCGTCCTATCGGGGGTTCGCTATTTGTATTCTAATCGAGAACTGCTGCGTTACCAAGAGATAAAAAAGTTATTACAAGGAAAGAAAAAGGAAAAAGAGTTATGAGTACAAGCCAAGAAATTTTACACAAGGCAGTTGGCCAAGAAAACCTCAGTGCAGCAGAAGCAAAAACATTTTTTACAGCTGTTATGCAAGGAGATGTTGAGCCAGCGGTACTAGCTGCATTTTTAACCGCTCTCAAGATAAAAGGGGAGTCGCGCGAAGAAATCTTGGGAGCGGTGCAGGCCATGAAAGCAGCTTGTGTACAAGCCAAGCTCAGCAAAGATTTTCCTTTTCTAGATACCTGTGGTACAGGTGGAGATGGCAAGAACTCTGTCAATATTTCTACTTTATCCGCCCTTACACTAAGCGCTATCGGAATAAAAGTAGCCAAGCACGGCAATCGTTCCGTATCCTCTCTATGTGGTTCCAGTGACCTTCTATCCGAACTAGGTTACTCACTGGAGATACCTACGGATGAGGCAGAAAAACGTCTATTGGAGAAAGGTTTTACCTTCCTATTTGCTCCTCATTGGCATCCTGCAATGAAACATGCCGTACCGGTGCGCAAGGCATTGGCTTACCGAACTCTATTCAATATCTTGGGACCACTTTCCAACCCACTTAGCCCAAGCCACCAAGTCTTAGGGGTTTTTTCTGCTAGTCTGCTAGAAGATATGTCATATGTGCTAGAACATGTCGGAGTCAAACACAGTATTGTTTGCCATTCGCAGGACGGATATGACGAATTCTCTATCTTTGCTCCGACAGACTACATCATTCGCAAAGGCTCTGCGCAAAGCCGAGAATGTTTTCACCCAGAAGTTTTGCATTTACCGAGTCTTGCCGAAGCAGACTTAGCCTGCAACACTCGTACAGAGGCGGTGGAAAAAGCAAAGCAAGTTTTACAAGGTGAAAAAGTGGCGGCTAGCTATGCTGTTGCTCTAAATGCAGGGGTTGCACTGTATTTATTTGAAAAAGCAGAGAGTATCGTAGAAGGCTATAAAATGGCCCTGGTAGAGATATTCAGTGGAACTTTACAGGAGAGGGTTCAGCTATCTATAAATTAATGATTGAAAAAAATCGCAGGAAAAAAAGGATATGCTTATGAATTTGGCCTTTACTACATTTATTTATCTGGCCCAGGCCGCAGATGGGCAACAGAAGTCTGGAATGTCAATGTTAATACTAGTCGGTTTGATGTTCCTTTTTATGTATTTTTTTGTAATCCGCCCGAGTAAAAACGAAGAGAAAAAAAGAAAAGAAATGCTTTCCAACCTTGCTAAGGGTGATCAAGTCGTTACCAACAGTGGTATACATGGCAAAGTCGTTGAGTTTAAAGATAACAATGAGTCGGTTGTACTCAATGTGGCTCGTGATACCAACGTAACTTTCACTGTTAACTCTGTTTTAAAGAAAAAATAAGCCATCCCATATGCTATCACGGCAATTGCCTATCTTTCTTTTCATTGCCCTTTTAGGGAATGTTGCTGTTCTGTACGCTGAGAACGTTGATTTTTTGGATAAGGTTATGGATAAAAAACCTATCCAGAAGAGAAAAAACCTTAAAAAGAAATCGCAAACTCCAACCTCTCCCCAGATTCAGAAACCTGCACCGCTTTCTAAGGTGCATGCTGAAGGAGTGGCTAGAGATGGCTGGATTGAAGAGGAATTTGCAGCGGAACCTTCACATTTAACTGGAGTTGCAAAAAAAAATATAGATTTTTCTGGCCCTGTAGAAACAGAATCACTTGAAGATACAGACAAAGAAAAACCGGAAGAAAAAAGCAAAGGACTACTGGAAGAGTTTAACTTAATACATAATAATCCTGCCAAAACATCAGAAAAAAACCAAGAAAAACCCTCATATTTCGACAAAATATTGGGTGATAAAAAGGTTTATTTGATTCTGGGGATCGTCGCTTTATTTGTAATTTATCGATTTTTTATTGCAAAGTATGTAAAATCCTCCTCTTCCCCAACTATTCGTAGTAGGTATAGAAAAAAATGAAAAAAATAGAAAGGAGCCTGTGAATTGAGACCTTCTTGGATAATACTACCCATACTAACTCTCATTGCTTCACTTGTGATATTGTATCCCAATTTCGCCGCGAGGGAACTCGAATTAGTGATAAACCCTGATGCAAAAGCGCTAAGCCCTGAAGAAAAGAGCAAAACCCTCAATCGTTTCCAACAGAAATGGACGAATGTCTACAATAAAGATAAGACTTTAGCAATCCAACCTGCTATTGCTACTTCACTGCCCGCAGAAGGAAAGTATCTCATTAAAGGCAAATATCTCACTTCGGCTCTTATGAATCGAATTTCGCAAGAGAATAATAATTTATTCCTAGAGTCGAAGAACAATATCAAACCATTAGCAATTGAGAATTTTTTACGCGATGGCAAGTCACTTGCGATAAAGTTAGGCTTGGATTTACAGGGCGGAATGCGAGTTGTTCTCAAAGGTAACTTTTCTGGCTATGTTAGTAGACTCAAGCAGATCTATGCTAAGGAAATGGAATCGTTACAAAAAACAATTGTTTCCGAAAAGAATGCGGATAAGAAAAAAGAAGCTGAGGAGCGTTTGGAGGATATCGAGTCTCTTTTCCAACTAACACCGGAGCGTAAGGTGCGTGAGTTACAAAAGGCAAAGCTGATTATTGACAACCGTTTGACCAACCAGAATCTTACAGAGCCGCAGGTGCGTATCCAAAAAGAGCAAGACGCTATCGAAGTGGCTTTACCTGGTGTATCCAATTCAGAGCAGATCCTGGAAATATTGCAAAGCACGGAGACCGTTGAATACCGTTTGGAAGAACCAAGCGTACAGACCAGCTACTATGCAAAAATACAAGCAGAAGAAGTACGTCTCATGGCAGAAAACAAACGCAATGAAACAGATATCGTAAAATACCAGAAGATCATTCAAGAGCGACTGGGTAAAAATTCAGAGCTAAGGTTCTTAGAATCATTAGAAGAAAAATACCAAATCCCAACTGATAAATACAAACTGTTTGCACTTTGGGCCAGAGGTAAAGGTAAGGATTCTCTATTGCTCCCACGCCGTTTTGTTATCTTAGAAAAAGCAATTGCCCTAAGTGGTAACGATTTGACAGATGCAAGACCGTATTATAACCCAGATACCTACAATTACTCTGTATCTTTTTCGCTAACACCCAATGGGACAGAGAAGTTTTTCCAATTAACCAAGAATAATAAAGGCCGCAACTTGGCTATTGTCTGGGGCGGTAAAGTCGTTTCTAACCCACGTATCAATGACCCTATTGCTGGAGGACGGGCTGAAATCACCGGTAGTTTTACCAATGAAGAGGCAAACCGTCTATCGAATGTGATTAGTGAAGGAGCCTTGCCCATTGAACTGACTGTATTAGAGATTCGCTTTATTGGTCCAACTCTGGGGATTGAATCTATTGAAGTTGGCTTGAAATCAGTAGTCATTGGTTTCTTATTCGTGATGGTGTACATGCTCGTTTACTATCGTATGGCAGGTATTGTGGCAGACATTGCTCTCCTTGCGAACCTTATCATACTCATGGCACTTTTGACTTTGCTCAACTTCACCTTGACCTTGCCCGGCTTTGCAGGGGTGATTTTGACAGTCGGTATGGCCGTTGATGCAAATGTGATCATCTACGAACGGATTCGAGAAGAAATTGCCGATGGAAAAAGTCTTACCAATGCGGTGACTTTAGGCTTTCAAAATGCCTTTTGGACGATTGTCGATGCGAATGTTACCACTCTCATTGCGGGTTTTATTATGATACGCTTGGGGAATGGACCTATCAAAGGTTTTGCGATTACACTTTGTTGGGGGATTATCACCTCAATGTTTACTTCTTTACTATTTAGCCGTTTGATGATGGAGATTTTAGTCAACCAAGTCGGTATCAAGAAACTGAGTATAGGATTCAAAAACCCGGAGGCCAAAAATGTTTGATTTTTCAAAATACAAAAAACTCTCTCTCTCGTTTTCCGGGGCATTGATCGTTTTGTTTTTTCTCATTACCCAAGTAGTGCACGGAGGTTTTGCCCACTCGCTAGACTTCAACGGTGGGCTTCGAACTACTATCAAAGTAGGATCTTCTACCGATAGGAGCAAATTAGAGGCATTCTTCAAACAAAAAGATATTGCAGCAGTCATCATTTTTCTCAGTGAAAACGACGGCAAAACCAATTACCAGATCGATGTTGGTTTGGGAGAAGTCGCTAAGATCAAAAAGCTCACGGCAAACCTTACTCCAGTTCTCCCCAAAGTAGACGAAGTCTCCCAAGAAGAACCTGCCAAGAAAGAAGGCGATACGCCACCTACAGAGGGAGATGGTAAGTCGGTTGAAAATCCAGCCCCACAAACTGTTAGTAAAAAAAGGTCTGATGTAGATGAATTGATCCTCCTTTTGAAAAATGGTTTAAAACTGGCGGATGAAGATGTATTGAGTGCTGACCAAGTAGGAGCTGTAGTTGGGGATGAATTGAGTTCTACAGGCTTTAAGTTGTTGTTATGGACTCTTTTTATCATCACATTGTACTTGAGTTTTCGTTTCCAATTCAAGTTTGCTTTAGGAGCTTCGATTGCCGTCTTACACGACTTAATCATTTGTATTGCATTTATTGGGGCTTTTCAAATCAAACCTAGCGTTCCAATCATCGCAGCTCTTTTGACAATCATTGGTTACTCCATCAATGATACTATTGTTATCTTTGATAGAATCCGTGAAAATACTCCGGAGAAGGTGAAAGTTTCCTTCTCTTCTATTATAAACAAATCCATTACACAAACCATCACTAGAACAGTGAACACTTCGGTTGCGACATTGATTTCGGTGGTTGCCCTTATCATTGGTGGAGCGAGTGAATTGTATGATTTTGCATATGTTCTTGTGTTTGGTGTATTTATAGGGACTTACTCCTCTATTTTCATAGCAGCCCCTGTTGTGGAATTGTACAATATTTTTCTCGAACGAAACAAAGGGAAAGTAACGCCAAAAACTTCTAAAGATGTAGCGTCCGTGTGATTCCTTCCATTTCGGAAGAGATTCGCCAGAACATTCTTAAGCACCTGGTTCAGTTGTCCTTTCAGGCAACTGGACTTTCTTCTCCCAATCCACCAGTAGCCTGTGTCATTACGGATTTGCAGGGTAAAATACTTAGTTTTGCGCATACCGATAGAGTAGGTGGTCTACACGCAGAGCGCAGAGCCTACCAGAACTCTTCCGTACCCCTACTACCAAACCAACATATCGTTTATGTAACTTTGGAACCTTGTTCTCATACGGGTAGAACCCCTCCCTGCATAGACATTATCTTGCAACACCAGCCTAAAGCTCTAGTATATGGTGTTCGTGATCCTAACCCCTTATTACGAGCAAGAGATGGTCTACAAGAGTTACAACAAGCTGGAATCCATGTTCAACAAGATGCAGAGCTTACTTCTATCGCAGAAAGTTTTCTCTATCCCTTTTTCTCCCGTATCCAAAAGAACAGAATAAATTTCATCATCAAATCATCTATGTCAAAAGAGGGCAATTACGCTCCAACGCCCCGACAACGCTATGCTTTGAGTGCACCGGAGTCTTTTGCCTTTGCAGATACTTTACGTGCCAAAGTAGATGCCGTGTTGGTGGGGCCAGGAACTGTAGCATACGATAGCCCACGCTTGAACTACCGTCACAAGTCGACGCCAGCTATAGAGATTAGAACGCAAAAAAACTATTTCTGGGAAAGTCTTTTAGCCACTACAGAACAAAGTCTTGCTGATGAAACACTCTACCAACCCTACCGGGTATTTTTGCTTGCTAGACCGTTTGTGGGCATAGATGAGTTTGTACACAAACAAGAAGAATTGAATCATAGGTATTCTCATAAGAAATGTATTTTTTTTCTCTATTCTGAATACTGGCAGCAATGGCAGGAATGGTTGGAAAAATTGGCAAATCTAAGTGAATGCGAACCTATTGCTTGTATGCAGGAGTCTTTATACGATACGATCACAAATCACTTGCAAGAGAGTGGAGTCAATCTTTTACTTGTGGAAGGGGGAAACTCGTTGTATACTGCTTTTTCACAAAGAATGATGGCAGAAGATCAGATACTATGGATCAAAACACAGGCAAAATTGGAAAATGGAATTGCACCAAATATCCAAACACCTATACAATTGTTCGCAAGTTATGCAGTTGGTTTTGATACATGGGAAATTTACAAAGCTAGTACAGCAAAGGAGAATTGATAATGTTTACTGGATTGATAGAAGGAACAGGCAAAGTTACAAAACTGCAAGAAACTGCTGAAGGAAAACGCATTTGCATACACTATCCTTTTGTAGATACTCCTGGTATTGGAGATTCGATTGCTATCAATGGCGTTTGTTTGACAGTGGAAGTTGTGGATGCAGAAAAGAAAGAAGCTGAATTTTATGCTTCCTATAAAACTTTGGAGTTGACAACACTTGGCTTATTGGAACAGGATGCAAATGTAAATTTAGAAAGAGCTTTATTGCCAACTACGCGTATGGGGGGACACATTGTCCAAGGCCATGTCGATGGAGTTGCCAAAGTTTTGTTAGTAGAAAGCAAAGAGGATGGCAACGTTATACGTTACCAGTTGGAAGCTCCGCAAGCGTTGGTTCCCTACATTGTAGAACGTGGTAGTATCGCCGTAGATGGAATTTCCCTCACCGTAGTAGGTATAGAAGAAGCCTGCTTTGAATTGGTGATCATTCCTGAAACCATTCGTAAGACAAGCGTTAGCACTTGGCAAGTTGGCAGCAAAGTGAATTTAGAGACAGACATAATGGCACGTTATATCGAGAAACTTATGAAACGTTAGGTACTATTTGAACTTTTATTGGAATCACTTCAGTGTTACAAATCTTTTCTTGGATTTGTTAACGGTCATTGTGTTTATGCTCCTATTCTCTTATTTTTTACGACGTAAGGGAGAACGTTTAGCTTCCTGTCGTTTCTCACTTGTCTATAGCAAAGCCTTCTTGCAAACCGCACTGTTTATCTTTGCATGTAGTATTATTGTATCTCTATTTCCTGGACTCTCTACTTTCCTACGTATACGGGTTTTATGGACGATATTAGTTGTAATTGTTCCTATTTTACTGTGTTGGCAGAGTTATCGTTTTCGGCGTATCTGGCCTTTGCTGTTTGTCTGTATTTTGCTTACGCTCAAATACTATGCGGAGGTCTGGGAGCCAAATAATTTAGAGATTCTTCCTATACAAATCAGACATGAGAAAGTAAGCAGTCCCATAAAGCTCGTTCACCTCTCAGATTTACAGACTGATGGTATCAATGAGCTACACCAGAAAGTAAAGGTTTCTATAGAGCGTTTTCAGCCGGATCTTATCCTGTTTACTGGTGATGTTCTAAACCACAAAGAACTTATCCCTTCTGTCTATGCGTATTTGCATAGTATTGCGACTCAGGATCGCTCTTTTTTTGTCGAAGGCAATGTAGATGGGATCTTAGATATGCAGGACTTTGTAAAAAAACTGGTTTCCAAGTCTTGCAAACGCAAACTAAATCTTTGCAAATAAAAGGGGTAAATCTACAGTTATATGGTCTTGGATTGAGTGACTTTCGTTACCCAAATAAGGTTAAAACATTACTATCGCAGGCAAAAAAAGATGCCCTGCAGATTGTCTTAAGCCATCTTCCAGATGCTATGTATCCATTACGCAATTTATCAGCAGACCTGTTACTTGCTGGACATACACATGGAGGGCAGGTAACCATACCGGGCTTTGGTCCTATAATGACTTTGAGTAAAATTCCACGTTCCATCGCTGCAGGTGGACACCATCGCAAAGGAGAACTCGAAATTTTTGTATCGCGGGGTTTGGGAATGGAAGGGCATATAGCTCCTCGAATCCGTTTTTTTTGTTGTCCTCAATTGTTTCTTATAACCCTACTACCACAAAATTAGAGAACCCATCTCGTGATTACTTTTTTACAATGCAATTATAAATCGGGTAAACTTACCCACTTCTGTTTCGATCTTTATCGTTCCTTTTGCTTGTTCAATTTCTTGTTTGACAATGTCCATACCTATACCACGGCCTGATGTGCCTGTTACCTTTTCCGCAGTACTAAAACCGGCGCGAAAGACTATAGCATAACAATCTTCATCCGATAAGGTATCTGCTTCTAATGTTGTTAGCAAATTCTTTTCGATTGCTTTTTGACGTAATCTTTCCGCATCCAAGCCTCTTCCATCATCTTCACAGATAGCGATTAGCACATCGTTTTTTGTTTGTAAACCAATACTCACTTTACCGGTTTCGGGTTTACCCAATTGCTTACGGTTCTCAGTTTCTTCTAAGCCATGACCAATGGCGTTTCTGACTATTTGCAATAAGGGATTTTTGAGAATCTTCAATTTCTCTTCTGTGATGCTTTCTGATACTTCTGCTTTGAAAGAGAAGTCTACTGTTTTATTTTGTTCCTCGCTTTCCTTTTTGAAAATGCCTCTAAGAATGGATTCGAGAGAAGCAATAGGAGATGATACTTTGTCTTGTAAAGCTGACTTCATTCCAAAAATTTTATCAAATAAGCTATTCCCATCTTGTAATTCTAGAGAAATGTGGTTTATACTTTCTTGTACTAACTTATAGAGCTTTTCATCTACCCTCAGAATGTCATTTCTGACTTTGTCTAACTCATCTTCTAATTTATGACAAACATCTCCAATGCTATCTAAATTTAAGGCACGGGCATTACCTTTTAGAGTATGTACTGCTCGGTAGGCTTCTTCTATATTTTTTGCATCTTTGAGCTTTTCTATATTACCGCTTAATTTTCCATGCACAATTGAAATAATCTCACTACCTTCTTTGAGAAAGCCAGAAAAAATCGCTGGATCGAGGTTGATAATTTGGTATAGTTTTTCTACTTTATTTGCCTGTTCTTTTGCTTTGGCTTCTAATTGCTGTTGCAATTCATATTCCTCTGTTTTATCATCAATAACAGCCATAAGTTTATCAATTTCTTTTGTTGGATTCCCATTTTCATCTTCTTTACGGATACGAGAAAAATGGAAGCTTAGATGTTTGCTTTTGTTCTTCTCCAATATTAGTTTGTAGCTTCTTAGAGGATTGATGGATTGGAACATTTTCTCCGACATAAATTTGTTCTTGAATAGCTGTACCAGGAAAATTTCTATTTTTCTTGTAAGCTGTGATGGGAAAATAGATGTAAACTTTTTACCTCCAAAATTATTTCTGGCAAAAATATCTATGACTTTCTTGGAGTATTCTGGGTTTACGGTTAGGTCTGGGTTTATAGTAAAGATACCTTGTTCAACATTGTCCATAATGTCACCAATTTCTTTAGTTCTTTTCTTTACTCTATTCTCCAAGTTATTATAAAGGCTTGCGTTCTCAATAGAAATAGCTGCTTGAGATGCGATGATTTGTAGAATTTCTATTCGTTCGTTCGTAAAAGCACTTTTAATTGTATTGTTTTCAAGGTAGATAATTGCACTCAGGTTCCCCTTATTGGTTACAGGTGCACATAACACAGAAACAGTTTTGTTTTCTTTTATAACCTTATCATCTCTATATTTACCTTCATTATAAGCATCCTCTAAGACAATGTGATTTTTTGTCCTAGC
>JBCCIA010000092.1:0-16323 GCA_039028475.1 Spirochaetota bacterium
AGTCTTTTTGCTTTGCGAAAAGACTTATTTTTGTGATTTCCAGTTTTTATTTCTATCTTCTCTTCGGTTTTGTTTGCTACAGTGTTTTGTGACTTACGACTCTGTGTTTGTTCTTCTGCATAATCTGCACGACAGACAAATAATCCTATGCACACTGTTAGCAATTGTAATGTCAATCTCATAGTGGGATTTTACCATACACCATATAACGATCCAGAATATTTTTATTTTGCCAGAATAATTTACCAACCTTACGCAGTGGATAGGTGTCTCATAAAAATTACGATTTACTCTCCCTATTTTTATGATAAAAAAAAATACAAAAAAATCTCCGACGAGTGTTAAAAAAATTGCCTGATTTGAAAAGATTTGCAATTCTGGTCATATACCAAATTTTTATTCTTTAAATTTTGTGAGGTTACATATGACAAGAAGAAAATTACGGAAATTACAAAAAAAAGAGTCCCGCAAAAGAGCCGAATCAGATACCTTTGACAAGGCTCTACCCGACTTCTTACCCGGTGACAGGGTCGTTGCCAGGTCTGAATCTCATCCTACGGGGGTGGAAAGAGATTTAAATGGCGAAATTCTCCGGGTAATTAAAAATGAAAACAAACCGGGCTATCATTACCAAGTAGCTCTATCAACTGGAAACAACCAAAGATTAGAGACCTACCTGGATAGCTCAAAGATTCATTTGAACCAAGAGCTTTATACACAGGAGAACCTACGCAACCGCAAGCGTAGTATGTTTATGCTCTACAAACCTTCTTTTGTTCCTGGGCCAGGTATCTAGAGGTTTGCTACTTTTTCTTGGGTTTTCACGATAGATATAAAACTTTTTCACATATCTTGTAAAAATGTCTGAAAAGATTAGTTTTTTCAGACAAACTTTGCCAACAAGAAAAGCCTTGCAAAATTCTGCGATGGCTTTTCTTGTTTTTTAAAATTTCCTATTCTGTAAAGGTACGTACCGAAAGTACACCTTCGATCTTTTGGATTTCTTCCGCTGCCTCTAAAGGAATTGGTTGATCTACATCAACGATCGTATATGCCAAATCTCCTTTCGACTTATTGGACATATCTTTGATATTCAATGCGTGCTTAGCTAAACAAGTCGAAATCTGAGCTACCATGTTAGGAACATTGGAGTTAGCTATGGCCAGGCGAAAACCAGCTCTCGCAACTGAAAGTTCAGGAAAGTTGACTGAATTGTGAATATTACCATTTTCTAAAAAGTCTTTGATTTGCTCGGCAATCATAAACGCACAATTCTCCTCAGCTTCTTTGGTAGAAGCCCCTAAATGAGGCAAAGCAATCACCCTTTCATGGTTTTTGAGAAGGTTATTGGGAAAGTCAGTAAAATAGGCATATACCTTACCAGCCTTGATGCCGTTGCAAACAGCCTGGTCGTTGATGATACCTCCTCGGGCAAAGTTCAAAACAACTACATTTTTCTTCATGATTTTCAAACGATTCTCATCTAGCATATCCTTAGTTTTATCGTTTAAAGGTACATGAAAGGTTATATAATCCGCTTTAGAAAATAGATCATCTAGACTGAGAGCTTTTTGTACATTGGAAGAAAGTTCCCAGGCCCTATCTACGGTTAACACAGGATCGTAACCAATGACTTTCATTCCCAGAGCGTGGGCATGATTTGCCACTTTTACCCCAATGGCACCAAGACCAATAACACCTAAAGTTTTTCCCGGAAGTTCACTACCCACAAAATTCTTTTTCCCACTTTCCACTGCCTTAGAAATTTCTTTGTCATCACCACTCAAGTTGCGGGCAAACTCCCATCCTTGGGCGATATTACGAGAAGCCATTAGAATAGAAGCTAACACCAATTCTGCAACAGCATTTGCATTTGCTCCTGGAGTATTGAAGACAGGTATGCCTTTTTCACTCAATTTGGCAATTGGTATGTTATTGACGCCTGCTCCAGCTCGCCCTACAGCTTTTACACTGTCTTGGAATTGGTAGTCGTGTAAGGCAAAAGAACGCAGTAAGATCGCATCGGGATGCTGGGTTTCGGAGGAAATTTCGTAATTCTCCCTTTCAAATACTTCTAAACCTTTTACAGATATATTGTTTAAAGTTAATAATTTATACACAGAACTCTACCCCTTTGCTTTCTCAAATGTATCCATATAAGCAATCAAAGCATCTATACCAGCTTCTGGCATTGCATTGTAGATACTTGCTCGCATGCCACCCACAGAGCGGTGCCCCTTTAAAGTAAGCAGACCCGCTGCTTGAGCTCCCTCTAAAAATTCTCCATCCCAATCTGGATTTTTTAGTGTAAAAGGCACATTCATCCAAGAGCGGTATTTTGGGTTCACCGGATTGCTATAAAAATCAGAACTTTCGATGCGTTTGTACAATTTCTCAGCTTTGTTTTGGTTGTGCTTTTGCATTGCTGTAAGTCCACCCTTCTCTTTTATCCAGGCAAATACAAGACCAGCCATGTACCAAGCGTAACAAGGAGGAGTATTGGACATAGAACCCGAATCAGCCTGCACTTTGTAGTCAAGCATAGAAGGTGTTTGCGAACTTGCGTGTCCAATCATATCTTCACGAACAATGACAATGGTAAGTCCTGCGGGACCGATATTTTTTTGTGCTCCTGCATAGATCATAGCAAATTTGCTGACATCAATCGGTCTAGACAAGATGGTAGAAGACATATCACAAACGAGAGGTACAGAACCAGTATCTGGAATCTCTGCAAACTCAACTCCACCAATCGTTTCGTTCATAGTATAATGTAGATAAGCTGCATCTGGGTTGAGTTTCCATTCGCTCTTTTCAGGAACGGTAGTAAACTTTTCTTTTTCAGAACTAGCCGCGACATTCACATCACAGAATTTTTTTCCTTCCGCAATAGCCTTTTTAGACCAGGAACCTGTATTGAGATAATCTGCCGTCTTTTTATCTTTTAAAAAATTCAGTGGAATAGCAGAAAATTGCTGGGTGGCACCCCCTTGGAGAAAAAGAACTTTGTAAGTATCAGGAATCGCAAGAAGTTCGCGCAAATCTTTTTCCGCCTTTTCTGCAATAGAAACAAACTCCTTACCTCGATGGCTCATTTCCATAACCGACATCCCAGATCCATTCCAATCTGTGAGTTCACCTTTTGCTTTTTCTAATACTTCTGCCGGTAAGGTTGCAGGTCCGGCACTAAAATTATATACTTTTGTCAAAATGTAAAGCCTCCACGTTCCATTGATTTGCAGATAGGAACGGATTCAATCAAAATAATGCTCTGTTTTTATCCCTAGCAATAGACTGTATTGTAAAAAGTAACGAAACCAAATAGGAGTTGTTTTAAAAAATAGGTATTTTTATAGAGTCAAAATATTATAACTTTATTTTTCGCCAAAGAAAAGAAGTAAAATGTTTTATATCAGTATAATAATCCAGCAATGGGTGTACATTTACCAGGTTAGAGGCACTTTGCTGCATCCATAAACGCAAGTATTTAGCTGCAAGAATAGCACCAGCAATATTTGCGAAGGCAAGTCCAGAACATAAAACTTTATAATTGTATTGTGCTGCCAAAAGAGCAAGAGGAATCGTACATAGCAAATTTTTTATAAAGGTTAGTTGTAAAGAACTACTTGCCTGGTATACACCGTTAAGAAAGGAAACAGTAATCAGAAATAAGCCGAAAAAAGGATAGGAAATACCGACAAATTGCAAATATACTTGTCCTTGGGCGATGACTGCTAAATTGTCAGAAAAAATAGAAACTATTTGTTGCGAAAATGCTAAAATACAGAGATAAAATCCAATTCCCCAATAGACAGTCATTCTGCCGGCTAATGCAACCATCGCATCCAATTTATCCTGTCTTTGTCCACCAAGATACTGGGCACTCAATGGGGTTATGATCACACTCAAAGATAAAATGCCTGTCAAACCTAAAGATTCGATGCGGCTGACTATACCATAGGCTGCCACATACTCTTCACCTAAATTTGCTACCAATCGGGTAATAACAGCTACAGAGATAGGAGTCATCACTTGGGAAAGTATTGCAGGAGAGCTTACTTGCAAAATCTCTTGTAAATAACCCAGTTGCCAATGTCTAGGGAGTAATAATCTCCAGGAAATTAAATCCTGTCGCCAAACCGTCACAACCATCAAAAAGAAAATGACAAACCAACTAATCACTGTCGCCCAAGCAGCACCTGCCAACTCCATTCGAGGAATCATTCCATAACCAAAAATAAATAGATAGTCTAATAGTAAATTGACGACTCCCCCTATTCCCATTATAACGGTTGCTCTTTTGGTAAGGCCTTTAGCGAGTAAAACAGAATTTCCTACTAAGCCTCCAACCAACAAGAACATACCCGAATAGAGCGGAAACATATAGTTGGATACAAGCGATATCTGTGTAGAAGAAGCTCCTAAGATAGTAAAAACAGGAGTAATCGAATACATTCCTAGAATACCTATCAGGATAGTAAAACACATAAAAGCCAAATGAGCCATCGAGCTGATTGATTTAGCTTTTTCAGTATTATTTTCTCCAATTGCTTTTCCGATAGCTGTAGCAACGCCCGAAGCAGCACCCATAAAAAATCCAAGCAATAGAAGATAAACAGGAAAGGAGAAACTAATAGCTGCCAACTCTTTCGCTCCGAGTTTTCCAATAAAATAGCTGTCTACCAATTGGAAGAGAAATGTCATCAGCATGCCAATCGCTACTGGCATTCCCATCTGTAGTAAAGTCCGTGTCATAGCGGTATTTTCTTGTGTTTGCATCACAACCCCCTACTTTTAACTTGCATCTGTTGCAGAAGTTCACGATTGCTATGTATAGAACCTCCAGCAGTGTAGATCCCCTGCTCTGTAGCTAGACAAGTGAGTAACAAAAAATCGCTCTGCTCTTGTGCTTCTATTTCTATACTTCCATCATTATCTTGTAAAATAACCAAAACTCCTGGTTCTACGATTTCGCCAGCAACCTTGATTAGCCCTTGCTTGAGAAATAAAATCCCTCTGTTCTGCCCACTAGGGCTAGTAAAATGAAATAGCTCTTCTCCCGCAAGTTCCACATCTAAATAGGTAATGTCAAAAGGAGTTTGCAAAGGAGACGTTTTTCCCTTATAACTACCAGCAATCACTTTCACTCCATCCAACACTGGCAATTCTTCTGGCTGAACATTCTGGTACGCTGGATCTGCTTGTTCCCAATCTGGTGGCAAAGCTAGCCACAACTGGTAGATCGCCATGTCTTCCGCACTTTCTGTGAGTAATTTTCTATACCTCTCCTCATGCCAAATACCACTTCCCGCACATATCCATTGGCTTCCACCACTAGCGATTACCGTGTCATTTCCTGCACTGTCAGAGTGGATCAGCTCGCTTCCGGCAAAATAGGTGATGATACCAATTCCAGAATGGTGGTGCGAGGGGATTACTAACTCTTTTTCAGCAATTTGTGGTTTTCCTGCATCCCAAAAAACAAAGGGTTGCAGCTCTTCACGAACCTCTTGGCTGACAATATATTGAATTTGGTTGTGAGGTTTCTGCTGCCGTTTTACCCCTCTGCTAAGAACAGAACGGCGAAACAAGTCCAACTCCGTTTCAAAAGATACACGTAAGTCTTTATCTACAATACCATCTTGAAAATTCTCATTCCAAGACGGCAAAGAAAAAGATGCTACCACTTTTGCTCCCTGGTATGGCATTAGCGTATGTGCCAAATCTAACGATGACCTTGCACCTCTTTTTCCCGGACTGGTTGCCGCAAGAAATACTGGCTTGTCCAACCAAATCGAGCGTTCCATCCGTGATAACCAATCAACAAGATTTTTAAAAGCAGCGGTCCAAGCCCCATTGTGTTCGGCAAAAGAAATAATGATCCCATCAGCTTGTTGGATCAATTCTTTAAGGCGATGAGCTGCTTCTGGAAAACCAATTTCCTCTTCCCGATCAATGCTATAGATAGGCATTTCATAAGTATTCAGATCAGGCACAAGTAAGGATTCGGCAGCAAGTTGTTCTCCGATCCACTTAGCAAAGGTACGGTTGATCGATTTAGAGCTACTACTAGCTCCAATAGCAAGTATGGTTTTCATAATGTATCCCCTTTTAATTTTTGGATAAGTTTGACGAGATTGCTTAGTTCTCTTTCGCTAAGATTGTTGAATTGAGGCTCGTGCACTTCTGCAACGTAGCGGTTCAACTCCTGTAAGTGCTTGCTACCTGTAGCAGTTAATACAATATCTACCTTACGACGATTCTCATGGTTTTCTTTTCTAGAAACATAGCCCTTTGCCAATAATTTATCTACCAAACGGCTGACATTGCTGGAACGCTGTACCATCTGCTCTTGGATCTCTTGGATACTCATAGCTCTTTTCTGCATATGAAGAATCATCAGAACATTGAACTGCGGTTCCGTACTAGCTACCTCTTTGAGCTTCGTATTCACCTTATCTGTAATCAAATGCCCAGTTGTAATAATCGCGTGAACTGCTTGGTAATAGGACTCAATCATAATGTATACACAACTATTGTATATACATTAATTGTGCAAACATTATTTAAATTTTGAGTAAGTTTTAAAGATTTTTTTTTCTAAAACTTCACCGTCAAAGTCATTAGATAATTCCTCCCTGGCTGTGGCAAAGTAGAACTTTGAAAGTCCTTGGAACGTTCGTAATAATTGTCCCCTGCTCCAGCTGCTTCTGGTCCTGGCACTGAATAGGTATGATTGAATACGTTTAAGACCTTCAAGGTTACAAAACCATGCTGCCAAAAGTGATAGCGAAAGGCACTATTCAAGATAAAGTGTGGGCTTAAAGTTTTGCCATCGGCTCGTAGTGGGTTACGCGAATAGAATTGCCTTTTGCTAACATAGAAAGCACGTAAATTCACATTAAACAGTTTTTTGATAGGAAGGTTCAAGCCCAAACTCAATTTATGTGGTGAAATATCTCCCAATGTGCTGTAGTATTCTTGCCGAGGTAGAAAAGGTGCTATATCAGGGAATAGGTATTCGTATTGCTTAAAAACGGTTCGTCCCGTCTTCCATTCCCCCAATTGGTGGTCATAGTAGATCTCACTCAATGCTTCTAGATATGTATAGTAGAGGTAAATACCAATGGGACGTGCATTCTGCCAAAAATTTTTAAAGTTCATTTTGAGCTTGTACTCCCCACCATAGATTCTCCTTTGGCCCGCATTCTCGGCTTCTTCTTTGATTACATTGCTATAGCGAGAATAGTAAGCAGAAATTTCATGCAAAGCAAATTTTGTCTGGTGCATAGCAATGGCTTCATAGCTTCTCGCTTTCTCCGGTTTTAAATTTGGGTTCGAGTTTCTACCGTTCCAACCGCCAAAAAGTTGGATCGGAGAAGGTTCGTTAAAGGCTTCGCCGTAGAGAAGTTTGAAAGCTGTGCGCGGCGAGTACTTATAGATTCCGGTGATACGCGGGTTTATCGATTGGCCATAGAGAGAATTGAAGTCATAGCGAATGCCTGGACTAAAGCGAAACTTCCTCCAATCGATAATGCTAACAAAAAAGCCGCCTTGATCTGTGGTTGCAATCAAATTATCCAACGGCATCCTTCTTTCGTTGGGTGAAGGCGGTTTCCAATAGAGTAGATTCGAACTATGTACCACTCCAAAACCATTGGGATACAAGTTTTCATCAACAATGTACGGACGCGAGGAATAGGCATCCCAGTAGCCAGGAATATCATAGTTACGGGTTAACTTCTTTACCTCCCCCTTCAAACCAAATAAGAACTGGAAATTACGATTGTAACGATAATCAAAATTCTGGTTTACCAAAATAGAACTATTCTCTGTATTCCAACGGGTATAACTGACGTAAGAATAGTCTTCCTGTCCTTCCTCCCCATCAGGACTAGCCTCACCCCAGTTGCCATAGATCTGGCTGTCCCGGTAGAGCAATAGACTATAGGAACTGAATTTTTCCCCAAACTTATGGGTGTATTCAAAATAGTACTGGCCAGAGTTTTTGGACCACTGTGTCATTGGCTGTCCGCGATCTCCAGCATAGTAGGGTCCATACCCTTCTGTCTTATCCCAATTGACTATCCCTATCTTCAAATTTTTATAGGTCATATGGATCACACTACCCCAGTTCCGTGCCGGATCACTGTATTTACCAAAAGGTTTGCCAGCATCTCCGTAGTAGAGAAGAGAACCCCAAACACGAGGATTGCCAACCCAATAGTCTGACCAGTAGCCTCCTCTATTGGAAAAATCAGGGTCATCACTTTGAAAATACTTGCCAGAGACAGCCAGAGAAAAATCTCCATAACGTGCCCTTCCCGCAGCATCGATAGAACGAGTGTTGAAACTACCGTATTGCAAATTGACCTCTCCATTTACAGAATCTTTATCAATTTCTGTACCATCCTTTGTAATGACATTGACTATCCCTAAAAAAGCATTAGGGCCATAGACAGCAGAAGCAGGGCCATAGACAACCTCAATACGTTTGATATTAGAGATCGGATACTGCCTAGTAACAGTAGCGACTTGCGCGTATAGATCATTCTCACTGATACCATTGAACATTAGGATGGTGCGTTGGAAAAAAGGAGTACGGTATCCTCTCTGGTAGGCATTCATATGATCCGTGCCATAGGTTCGTACAGCATCAAAACCTGGTAAATCTTCAAAAATTTCATCTAGACTGGTATATCCTCTATCACGTATCTCTTGCTCCGAAAGAACCACAATACTAGCAGGAACATCAAATAGACTTTCTTTGGTTCGCGAGGCAGTAACAACTTCAGTTTCTCCTAGTAGCTTAAACACTTCTTCTGATTGCTTAACGATGTCTTCTTTGCGAATAGGAAATTTTATTTGCTTGGCCAAATCCTTACTACTCAAATTCTCTTCAATATTCCGGTTGCGAATTTTCCGTTTGGGATTGCTACGAATTTTTATCAACGTCTTTCCGGCAGCCTGGCGAATTACAGTATCATCCGAAACCTTCATTTCTTCCTTATCCAAATCTATCCCTTGCAATTCAGGGATCTTCTGCGTAAGGTTAATTGCATCGATTACCTCTGCCGTATCAGGATTGTAGATCTGTACATAGATTTCTAAGTTTTCGCCTGACTTTTTATGGTAGTAACCTCCTATCATATACGAACTAGCTTGCAACTTGGCTTCTTGCAAATTTTCAGAAATTCCTATTCTACTTGTTTCTACCACAGAGTATGCCGAATCCTGCAGAGCCTGCTGCAATTGTTCAGCTATTTTCTTTTCTACTAACTCATCTTTTGTTGAATTATAAGGGAGAAACTGTAGCAACGTTACTTGTTTCTTCGCTGGTTTGGTTTGGGAAAGCAGGGAAAAAGAGAAAAGCAGGACAAAAAATAAAAAAACTTTTTGTGAGCGCAAAGAAAAACGCTGCATGTATAAGCTCCCGTTTTTACATATTTAATATTCTCTAATATTAGAAGCAATGCTAAAAGGAAGCAATCAAAAATTAAAGCTTTTCACAAATAATCATTTCCACCATACCTTCATTTTTTCTAAAGAATCTTTTACATCTGCCTTCCACATACTATCGGGGTATCTTTGCAATAAATCTCTATACAGGTGGATCGCTTGCTGTAACTTTTGTCGTAATTTTTTTAGTTCAGGGTTAATCGTTTCGTCAAGTACAAGTGGTTCGCCATCACGCTTATGGAAATACTCATAGATTGCATCGTTTTCTGTTTTTTTTGCTTTTTTGTAGATTCCATATTCATCGGTAATTTCTTCTTCTGTGCTTACAGTAGCATTTCCCTCTTCGAGAAACAACTCCAGAACGGTTTTGTAACGTACCAACTCCAAAAATAAAACTTCAGAAGTGTATTCGCCTCGATCAGGGTGGTATTTCAAAGCCAATTCTCGGTAGCGTTGTTTGAGCTGCTGGGAATCATAGGATTTGGAAAAACCAAAGAATTGTAGGGCCTGTGCAACTTCCTCTGGAGACAAAATTAACCTTTGCGAAAATGCTCTAACAACTGCCTATCTACCTGGAAAAGATTCAGCTCTTTCTGATTCAATTGCAACTGCTCTTGCAAGAGAGGAGAAATTTCTCTATGAAGCCGAATAGAATCCTCCATTACCTTCTGTAAGGATGAAGATAACTCAGGGTCAGCTTGTTGTAAGTTTTGTGCCAGTGAAGATAGGTGGAGGTCTAGAGACTCTAACTGAGTCACAATGGTATCATTTTCTGTTAATAATGGCAAAACACTCAATCCATCGCCATGTGAGAGAATCTGAGCAATTTGTCTGAGGTTTTGGTATATTTGCTTATGGCAGTCTAACTTCTCTTGCCACAGTAGATCTGGATCTGGAGTGAGATAGGACACTAGTTACCCTTGCGCTGAAAAACCTCCACTGCGGGAAATAGGAGCTTGTTTGCTAGTGCCAGATTCTTTTGTAGCGATTTCATCCCAAGCACCTCGCAAATCATTGAGCATCTTGAGCACTTCTTGGATAGGTTTAGGGTCTTTTCTAAGGTTTCCATCTGCAATTTGCTGGTTCATATAAATGTAGAGACTGAGTAGATTTTTAGCAACTTCTCCACCATCCTCTAGATTGAGAGAGGAAATCAGTTCATCTAGAATGTCCTTAGCTCTTTGGATATTCTCATTTACATAATCAAATTTCTTGAAATCCATATTTTCGGCTGCCGCCTTTAAAAAGCGAATCGCACCATCATACAACATGACAATCAACTTGCCTGGACTAGTTGTTGCTATTTCATTCTTTTTGTAGGCATCATAGCCAGAATTGCGAGAGGTATTGTTGGCAAAAGACATAATTAGATGTTTAGTTCTCCTTAAACTTTACTTCGACAAAAATCATATGTGACTTAATGTAGCGATTCTAGTTTTATAGTTTAATAATGGTAAAAAATATACCAGTAAAAATTCTATACAAAATGAAAAAAATCGTATTTCTGACCTCTACTCGTGGCACAAATATAAAAGCAATTTTAAAACGCATTCTGGATGGTCATATCAAAGCTGACCCGATTGCAATTGTTACCGATAAACCAGAAGCAAAAGCCCTAGAAGTGGCTAAAAACTTCCAAGTTCCCTCTATTGTCATCCCTTACCGCAATTATAAAAAAACTCCGTTAGATTTCCACGATAAGGTCCATAAGACTCTAGTCGATCTCAAACCTGATCTAATTGTGGCTGCCGGTTACCTACGTATTTTACAAGCTCCGACGGTGAAAAAATTTAAAAACCGCATTGTCAATATCCATCCTTCCCTACTTCCAGCCTTTACCGGTTTACACGCTCCCGAACAAGCAATGGCTTATGGAGTCAGGTTTACCGGCTGCACCACCCATTTTGTAGATGAAGGGGTCGATACAGGGGCAATCATTTTACAAGCCTGTGTTGCCATCAAACCTGGTATGTCAGAAATGGATCTGCAAAGGGAGATCCAAAAAGAAGAACACCGGATCTTCCCTTTGACTGTACAGTATTTCTGCGAAGGAAGAATTAAAATTATTGGCAGAAAAACTATTATTGTTTGAAATGTAAAGGTTTTTCCAACAATTCTCTCAACGCGCTAGTTGGTACTGGTCGCGTTCTAAATAAGGGTACGTTTCTTGCAACTGTTGACATTTAGGAACACAACCCCATTTTTGATACGCGTTATGAGCTTCTATTCTACAAGCCTTTGCCAAACTCGCATTTCCCTGCTTTTCCCAAAATCCTGCAAAGAGTTCATTGGCTATTGCTTCTTCAAATAGAAACTCATATTTTTGGGCAAGAGCAATTGCTTTGTTAAAATGCTCTATAACACCTGCTATATCGTTATGAATGGATGCCAACTCACCTACAACAATATGGTACTTATGGCCATAATTAGCAGGACAATTTTCAGCCCAGAGTTTCATACGATGTTGGTTTTCGGCAATTTTTTCAAAATGCACTTGGTGCTTATCCCCTTCTGTCCCAATAAGTGCAAGACAAACCAAAGAGTTCAAAAAAACACTTTCAGGAATAATCATTACACCAGAGATAGATGACTCGTCTATTTTTTCATCTAGATACTCGTAGGCTTGTTGGGTATCACCAAATAGATAATGTAGCATAGCCTTTTGTGTGTAAAAAATAAAAAGTGCCATATAGTTATTCGTTGCAAGCATTTGTGGTAAGATTGCAGTTTCATCAAACCTCTCACCATCCAATAGCAGTATATCTTCACTTTCTCCCAATAGATTCAACACAGCTTGCCAAATCAGATTGTACTGTAAACTTGCATCGAACTGATTTAATTTTTGTAGAGTTTCATAATTTCTGTCTAGTTGGATCTGCAATTCTTGTAAGTTTTCGCGAATCCAAAATCTTTGGTAGTTCAATTGGTTCAAAGTATAGGAAGCAAATTGCAAATCTCCAAATGATACGCCATAGTTGTAGGCTTCCAGTAAAATAGAAAAGCCCTCTTTAGGATAGTTATTCCAATGATTTATCATATTATAAAAGATGAAAGAAACTAGAGATTTTAAAAAGAAAAGCTCATGCTTATCTACAAGATCCATAGCTAACTTTCCAAACCTATATCCTAATTCATAATTCAGTGACCTGGAGGATAATATACTCCCAAACCAGGCAAATCCAGCAGGTGAAAGTGAAGAGATACCATATTCCAGGGAAACAGTGACTGTCCTTGCTACAATTAAAGGAAAGATATTTGGTTTAGAAACATAAGCTGGTATCATACAAGCAACCAACAGTCTCATAATAGCAAAAGTTTGCGTGTCATCTGTTAAAGGTAGATCTAGCAACTCCTCCGGACTTACACGAGCAAGCCTTTGGAAAATTTGGTCAAACTCTCTCGTGGGGTCGTGTTCTTGCGAAAATAGAACTCCTAGTAAACTGAGGGCTTCTAATCCTGTCTCAAGAGCTTCCTTGAATTTGAATTTTGCCGTATACAATGGTAACTTTATTTCATAAACATATGCCTTTTCTGGTTCCGTTTTAGTATTATTCAATATAATTTCAAAATACTTTTCAGCTTCTTGCGAATTTCCATTCAAATACTCTGCCTTTGCCAATTTGGTATATATGCCAAAAGCTCTTTGGTATTCTTCTTGCCAAATATTTTTGATTGTTAAAGCGACAACCATCCTGTAGAGGTGTAACGCAGTTTCATAAGCCGCAGAAGCCATTGCCTTATCACCAGCGAGAAGATTCAAATCGATAAGTTTGGACTTTTCTTCCCCATTCATTAGACCAATGCCTTGGTTCCATTGGTTGACAATGATAAAGACATTATCTTCCAAGTTTTCTTTTTCTGTGTCTACTCTTTCGAGATAGTACTTTCCGATCTGATAGTGATACTTTTCTCTTTCTTTTTCCGTAAGCAATCCGTAGGCGGCTTCTTTGATCTTATCATGGACAAAACTAACTTTCTTACCTCCCTGAGATAAAAAACCGTAATTCACGAGTTGACTCAAAATTAATATAGATTCCCACTCTACTTGGCCAATACTATTATGGTACACGCCAATAGCAAATTCATTTCCGATACAAGAGAGAAACTTAAGTACTGCTTTTTCCTCTATTGCAATTTGGTCAATTCTGCCTAATAACAATTCAATGACATCATCTGAGATACCTACTTCTTTGATACCTTTTATGTTATACTGCCATTCGTACGCTCCTCGGTATATTAAACTTTTTCTATACAGTTCTAACAATAGTGTTGTTACAAATAGGGGATTGCCACCCGTTTTGGCATAAACCAAGCCTGCAAGTTCACTACACTCATGCACACTCAATGTCTCGGAAACCAGTTGCTGAACGGATTGCAGAGACAGAGCCATCAATGCGATCTCTTCTGCCTCTTTGCCTAACTCTTTCAGTCCTTCTAGCATAAGGCTAAAGGGGTGGACTGCATTCACTTCATTGATTCTGTAGGAAAGAATCAAAAACAAATAGTCGATGTCATAGGAAGTATATAAGATTTTTATAAGATGAATACTGGAGGTATCTGACCATTGTAAATCATCTAAGAAAATCACTAGAGGGTGTTCTTCCTTAGCAAAGCACTTTACAAACGCTTGGAACACTGTATTAAAACGGTTCTGAGCTTCCACAAAACCTAACTCGACAACTTCAGATTGCGTTCCTATAATCAATTCTAATTCAGGAAGCACCTCTGTAACCACCTTACCATTGACTCCAAGAGCTTCACTCAGTACAACCTTCCATTTTGCAAGAGTTTCCGTATTTTCTGCCAATATCTGATTGATCAAACCTTTAAAACTATCGATAATAGCACTGTACGGTATATCTCTTTTCAAGGGTTCAAACTTACCAGATACAAAATAACCCCGATCGTCTGTGATGGGTTTGTAGACTTCCTTTACTAAAGCTGTTTTTCCAATTCCTGATACACCACTTACCAGCATGAGCCTGTTAGAACCTGTAGTGACCTGTTTGTATACTTCATAGAGTTTTTGCACTTCTCCTTCCCTACCATACAATTTCTCGGGAATAGCAAATCGTAAAGATACATCATGTTTACCCAAATCAAAATGAATTGTATCTTCCTTTACCAATATAGAAGTCTGTGAGATACGTTCTTGGAATTGCTGCAAATCATAGAGCAAACCTCCTGTCGATTGGTACCTATCCTCTACATTTTTATTCATCAGTTTTGCTACAATAGCAGACAGTATTTGCGGAATTCCAAAACTTTCCAAAGAGATAGGTATTACCGCCATATGAGCGTGTAGCATCTCAATTGCTTCTGTAAATGTAAAAGGTAACTTTCCTGTTAGTAGTTGGTAAAAACTCACTCCTAGAGAATAGTAATCCGTTCGGTAATCTACACTGCGGTTCATACGACCCGTTTGCTCTGGAGAAATATAGGCAAGGGTTCCTTCTAGCTTCTCCATTACAATACTAGGATTCTCTTTAGAAAAAATACTGGCACTGCCAAAATCTGTGAGTTTGAGTACTTTGGTAAATGGATTGTAGATAAAATTATGTGGTTTGATATCTTTATGGATTATATGCGAATCATGAACTTCCCCAAGAATTTCTGCACATCTGATAGCAATTTCTAAAACTTCTGCTAGTTTTACTTTGTTATTTTGGAAAATTTTATCGAGAGACTCCCCTCCAATATCTTCAAAAACCAAGGCATGAGAATTTTCGTATTGTACCATGGCAAAAGCTTTTACAACTCCAGCCAAATCGAGCTTTTTCTGCAATCCAAACTCTCGCTTGAGACGCTGGTTTCCTTCCGTATCAGTATTTGGATTTAATAAAGTTTTGATAATTACTTTTGCATTTTCTTTTTGTCCCCGAAATACTTTGCTTTTTTTCCCTGTATAGACCTGTTCTGTAATTATATATCCTGCAAACGTTTCCATGATCTTCTCTGAAAAATATTTTTTTAGAATAGGTTCACTGTAAAGGAATATTATTCGATATTCAAATGAACTATGAATTTAGCTTTGGTATTGTTTCCTCTTCAGATAAGGGTATGCCTCTTCCAATTGTTCGCATTTGGGAATGCAACCCCATTTTAGATAGGCATAATGTGCTTCTATTCTACAAGTCTTCGCTAAACTCTCATTCTCCTGTTTTTCCCAGAATTCGGCAAAGACTTCATTGGCGATGGCTTCTTCAAACAAATATTCATGTTCTTTCGCAAGGACAATAGCCTTGTTGAAATGTTCGATAACCCCTACCACATCGCCATGAATCGCCGCCCACTCTCCTTCCACAATATGGTATTTATGACCATAATTCGCAGGGCAATTTTCTCCCCAAATTTTCATTTTTTCTTGGTTGGATTTTATCTCATCAATATAGCTTTTCTTTAAATTCGTATAGTCTTCGGAATGTAAAAGAGCTAAACAGGTTAAGGAATGAAAGAAATTAAATTCAGGGACAAGCATCATCCCAACAAGTAAATCCATAAAGGGCATTGATTTTTCAAAATAGTTAAAAGCATCCTTTTTATCTCCAAATAAGTAAGAAAGCATTGCCTTCTTCGAATAAAAAACTGTTAAGGAAATATCTTCAGCTTTTATCCATATAGGAATAATTTGCAACTCATCAAATACTCTACCTTTTAATACCAATATATCTTCGCTATTTCCGGAAAGATTTAACACAAATTGATGAAACATTTGGTAGAAAATAATTGCATCATGTAAATTAAATTCTTGCATAACTTCTCTATCATATCTTTCAAAATGTTCTATTAGAAAATTAATATTTTTCCTTATAAGAAAAGACTGAATTGCCAAAAAATTTGAATTGTAAGAACCATAAGCAAAAT
>JBCCIA010000093.1:0-16115 GCA_039028475.1 Spirochaetota bacterium
CGCGGAGTAAGTGGGGCGAACGATGAGTACCCCCATGACTAAAAGTAACCCGTCGCTAAAATTAACAGCAAGGCCTAAAAAGCCTCAACAGCCACAACAGCCTCAACAGCCAAGGCACAAAGAACTAAGGAAATATCACATGGCAGAACTGTCAAAATTCTCTGACTTACCGGAAGCTATCCAAGAAAAATGGAAAAGCAAGTTTTTTTCGTTAGATGACAATGATATTTCTTTGGCTTACTCCCCTAGCGGTTTGCCTTATTTAGAAACTTTACAGATTAAGGCATTTGTCACGGAAATTCGTGTGAAGCTTATGCAAGAAAGTGCAGAGCAAAATGCTTCTCTCATCTCACAAGACAAAATCAAATTGTACAAACATTTTTCTACTAACGTTGCCACAAGTATGCAAAATTATCAGGAAAAAGAAAATGTTCTGATTCTGGCGGATGGGCCTTCGAAGGATGAAGATTTACAAGCTATTTCTGCTATATTCCAAAAGAATCCGCAGCTACGGCAAAAAACCTTGGTATTATGTGTCAACCGTTTGACCAAGACTTTGCTAAGTAAGTATGCTATAACTCCAGATATAGTTGTAGTCACCGATGTTCTTTCTGCAGCAGCGATTATCAAAAGAGATGATGAGATCCAGTACTCGCAAGAGGAAAAAGAAAAGCTCAAAGATTCTCTTTTGCTTGGATTGTTTTATGTAAATTACCATTATTTTGAAAATTGGCCCGGTACAACTTATCTATTTTTTGAGCCTGGGACGACAGAAGTTTATGATGGCTTGCTAGAGCATTTTCAAAAGCAATTTAGTTCGGATGATATTGTAGACAATACCCTTTACTTTGGAGTCAATGTGAGTTCTGCTTGTTTGAGTATTGCTTTGGCTGCTTTACCTACTTCGAGTAAACGTGTGTTCTTTGTCGGTCATGATTTTGGTGCATCTACCAGTGTAATCTCTGCGGAAGATGCGATGCAACCGGATGGTTTCGAACAAAAAGAAGGCTCTGCAATTGTCGTCAATCACGAAGGCTATTTAGCTCTTGTGCCACATGCGTTGTATGCGATATATGATGAGCAGTCGGAAGCGATGGTACAGTTGTTTAAAAAGAAATTAGGTGACAAGATAAATTTTATCAACTACAGCCAGGGTAGTTTTGGTTTTGCTCCTTCGGGTGCAGCTTTGGAAAGTATCAAAACTATTGAACGTTTACCCCAAGAAAGCGATTTTCAATAAAATAAATTTTTCCCATCATTATTTCTCTTGCATTGTTGCGATTCCTTGCCAATGGAAGGGAAACCCGTACTCCATATGATGTTAGATGCACTTTAGGCAAAGCTGTGCTACATTATTACAGTCAATAGCACATATCAGCCCATTCACTTTCTATTCGCACTTATTGATACGGAATTTTCTGACATAAGTTTTGTTACATAGTTGACTTTTTTTGTTTCAATAATTTCTTATTGAATTTTTTTATTTGCCATCTTAGTTTCACTTTCTCAATCTTGTAATAAATGAGGTAACAAACTTTATGTCAGTTGAAAAGAATACATTGGTAGAAATCCTAAAAGAACGAGCGAAAGAAACACCTGATGCAACTATCTATACATACCTTGAAGATGGAGAAATTCCTTCTCAAAAGCTTACTTATTTTGAACTTGATAGAGATGCACGCAAAATTGCAAACTACTTACAAAATAGAGGCTGGCAAGGTAAAACTGTTCTAGTTATTTTTCCTGCGGGACTTGACTTTTTCCGTACTTTTTATGGGTGCCTATATGCTGGAGTTATTGCTGTTCCTCTACCTGCACCAGATCCTATGCGTCTCAATCGTACCATGCCTAGATTGCAAGCTGTAGCCAATGATTCTAATGCTCCTGCGGCTTTGGTATCAGCCGAACTACTCAGTGGTGCTAAAAATATTGGATTAGACGCAAGAAAAAAAGAAAACGTATCATGGATATCAATTGGAGAAGCACTGGAAGGAGACGAAAAACTTTACCACTCGCCCGATCTGACTGGAGATTCTATTGCCTATATCCAATACACCTCAGGTTCTACTAACATTCCCAAGGGAGTTATCATAACACATGCCAACATTCTGGTACAATCCCGAATTTTGCAAAAGGCACACCAAGTAGATGCTGATTCTGTGTATGTCTTCTGGTTGCCTCACTACCATGACTATGGATTGGTGGAAGGTTATATCCAACCTCTCTACAGCGGAATTCCCTGCTACATACTCTCTCCAATGGACTTTTTACAAAAACCGGTTCGTTGGTTAAAAGCTCTGAGCGACTACCGAGGTACCCACACTGCGGCTCCTCCTTTTGCTGCTGAACTGTGTGTTAAACGAACAAAGCCAGAAGAAATACTCGGGATGGATTTAAGCTGTGTCAAAAATTTTGGCATTGGTGCGGAACCCATTTACGTAGAAACAATCAATCGCTTCTATAATGTATTTCGCAATGCTGGATTACCAATGGAAGCAATAAGCCCTGGGTATGGGTTAGCAGAAGCCACTCTTGCAGTTGCTTCCTGCCATATTGGGAAACCAGAAGTCTGTATCGTGGACAGAGCCTTTATTGAGAGTAAAAACCAAGTCGTGGAAGTCGCATCGGACAGTCCACGCGGCAGGGCGATTGTTAGCTGTGGCAGGGTTGTGGAAGAGACGGATGTAATCATTGTTGACCCGGAGAGTTTGGAAGAGGTGAAGGACGATTTAGTGGGTGAGATATGGGTTGCAGCAGATTGTGTTTCTCCTGGATACTGGAATCTAAAAGAAGAAACAGAACGCACTTTCCAGGCTCGCCTAAAAAACGAAGATAGAGGCCCCTTTTTGCGCACGGGTGATCTGGGTTTCTTTCATAAAGAAAATCTCTATATAACAGGACGGCTCAAAGACCTGTTGATTATCAGAGGCCAAAATCACTATCCCACTGACATTGAATCCACAGTTTTCAGTTCCAATCCAGATTTACGGGCTGGTTGTGGTATTGCCTTTGCCATCACCGAAGGTAACGAAGAGAGGTTGGTTATTGTCCAGGAAGTATATACGAAAGCAAATACGCCCATTCCTGAACTCCTCTCCATCATCCAGCAAGCAGTAGCAGAAGAACATGAACTGGATATACATACAGTTGTCCTGATTAAAGAGAAAACAATTCCCAAAACTTCCAGTGGAAAAATACAGCGCAGCCTCTGTCGTAAACTCTTCCAGGAGGGAAAGCTAGAGCAAATAAATGCAGAAGAGGAAACACTTAAATCTCTTTCTGACCAAGACTTTGTAACGGAGACTTCCAAAGATACTAAGGGTTTGAGAAAATTGCTGATGGATTTACTCGCAAATCATCTCGGCACTTCCCCTGAATCTCTAAACCTGTTCCGACCCTTTGTCCAATTAGGTTTAAATTCTGCAAAGGCTGCATCACTTTCGGGAGAGTTAAGTGAAATTATTGAACGCAAACTTCCACCAACAATTTTTTATGAATATCCCAATATAGAAAGCTTACTGCAATTCCTTATGCAAGATTCCCCAAAGTCATTGGAAAAACTCGTGGAAAAATCTCAAACTCCTTTCCACAAAACCATGCAAGAAGGCATCGCTATAGTCGGGATTGGTTGTCGTTTTCCCGGTGGTGTGGAAACTCCAGAAACGTTTTGGGAATTCTTAAGCAACGGCAAAAATGGAATCAAAAGTATACCTCCTGCACGCTTAGACCTGTTTGATCTACCAAAGGGTGTTCCAAAGGATTTTATCAATAAAGGTGGCTACTTAGACGATATCCAATTATTTGATGCAAATTTTTTCAACATAGCTCCCAAAGAAGCGGAACGAATGGACCCACAACAACGAATTTTAATGGAAACTGCTTGGTGTGCATTCGAAGACGCAGGGATTGCATCGGAAACCTTACATGGTCATTCCGTGGGAGTTTTTATGGGAGTTTCCACAAATGATTATGGAAAACAAATGTTGCGAGATCGGGAAGACAGCTATGATCATTTAAATCCACATATGGGAACTGGTAGTGCTCTGAGTATCGCTGCGAATCGCTTGTCTTACTTCTTTGGTTTTCGTGGGCCAAGCCTTACTATTGACACCGCCTGCTCTTCTTCCTTAGTTGCTGTACGTTTGGCTTGCCAGAGTCTTTTATCAGGTGAGTCAGAAATAGCTCTAGCGGGTGGAGTGAATTTAATTTTATCTCCGGAATTGAATTTAATTTTTAATAGAGCAGGGATGCTTTCTCCTAAGGGACAATGCCAGACTTTCTCTGCAAGTGCGGATGGCTATGTTCGTAGCGAAGGTGCAGGAGTCGTCATACTCAAGCCTTTATCAAAAGCAATCGCAAATGGAGATTATATCTACGCTGTTATTCGTGGGGGAGCTATCAACAACGATGGCCAGAGCAACGGTTTGATGGCACCAAATCCTAAGGCACAAAAAGAAGTGTTGCAACAGGCTTATAAAAATGCTGGAGTGGAGCCAGCTCACATAGATTATGTGGAGTGCCATGGTACTGGAACCTTGTTGGGAGATCCGATTGAAGCACACGCTTTGGGGGAGACTCTTTATTCAGGCCGGAAAGACGAGTGCTTGATTGGCTCTGTAAAAAGCAATATTGGTCACCTAGAATCTGCAGCAGGGATTGCAGGCTTAATCAAAACCGCCCTATCGTTAAAACAGGGGCAAATTCCTGCTAGTTTGCATTTTTCTAAGCCCAATCCTCACATTCCTTTTGCTTCCCTTGGTCTGCAAGTGCCCACACAAACTTTAACCTGGCCCAATAAGCAAGACAAGCCCCGTTTGGCAGGGGTCAGTTCGTTTGGCTTTGGGGGAACAAATTGCCATCTTGTATTGCAAGCGGCACCTGGAAATCTTCAACCATTCCCAGTTCGCGAAAGACGAATCTGGAATAAAAAAGCTTTTTGGCATGCGAATATAAAAAAGCCTATACAACAAAGTATCCCAAACCTTGCATTTATATTCTCTGGCCAGGGACCACAATGGTTTGCTATGGGACGAGAACTGGCTGAAAAAGAACCTATTTTTCAGGAGAAGCTGCAAGAATGTGATAGGATCATGCAAGAATTTGCTCCCTGGTCTTTGCTGGATGAACTTTCTGTAAATGAAAAGGATAGTCGTATGAATCGTACCAAATTCGCACAACCGGCTCTTTTTGCACTGCAAACAGCTCTCGTCTCTCTTTGGCAAAGCCAGGGAATCAGGCCCAGTGCTGTTTTGGGTCACAGTGTTGGTGAAATTGCTGCTGCCCATTGTGCGGGAATCTTATCGTTAGAAATGGCGGTAAAACTGGCGGTAGAGAGAGGTCGCATAATGGATAGGGCTCATGGTAAGGGAAAAATGGCCTCCGTAGATTTGGGTATCGAGGATGCACAGGAGCTTGTGAAAAAGTATGATAGACAATTGGCTATAGCTGCCTACAATGCTCCCGATTCTGTTGTGGTGTCGGGTAACTCCACAGCTTTGCAGGATTTTATAGAACAAGCTCGGAAGCAAAAACTATTTGTTAGGGAACTTATGGTTGATTTTCCCTTTCACAGTCCTATCATGGAAACTTTTCGTGGAGAACTCATCCAAGCACTTGGAGATTTTCCAACAAACGAACCTAGATGTTCTTTCTATTCTTCTATAACGGGGAAACAAACGCAAACTGGTTTCCAGGCTGATTTCTGGGAAACAGGAATCCACGGAATGGTTCATTTTTACCCGGCCTTACAAAGAATGCTTTTACAGGGATGCGACACTTTTATTGAGATTGGGCCACACCCGGTGTTAGCAGATTCAATCCAGCGAACTCTTACAGAACAAAACCGGGAAGCACTCGTACTTCCCTCCCTACTACGCAAAAAACCAGAGCAGAAACGATTTAATGAAAGTCTACGGCAGTTACAATCACGATATAGGGAAGAACTTGGAGGAAAAGAAGATACAGAAAACGCAGCTCCTTTTGCGAGAGATGTGTATCGTGTATCCTGGAAACCTATTCCCTTGCCTGAATACCGAGAGAAGGACGGTAGAATGGTGGGAGAAAAATGGCTGTTTTTTACCAGTAAATCTTCCCAAGGCTTGCAATGGGGGCAGGAAGTGGCTGATATGTTGGAAGCAAAAGGTGGTAAAGCTACTTTTACGGATACTTCAAATACCCTGATCTCTGGTGATTTTGAAAAGATTGTTTTTTTAGGTTTTGCGGAAAAAACGATACCAGATGAAAACCAACTAGAACTCTGTAAAAATTTGTTAAAATGTATCCAAGCGATTCAGAAGGGAGAACTGACAGTAAAATCATTACATCTAGTAACGGCTAATGCGCAGCAAGTCTCTGAGGAAGTGCCAAATCCTACAGGAAGCATTCTCTGGGGAATGGGACGGAGCATAGCCTTGGAGCTTGCAGATATTCGTACCTATCTTTATGATTTGACTAACCAACAGGTTCAGGCTGAAACAGCACAAATTCTGTTTCAGTTGCTTTGTCATTCTAACAACGAAAACCAATTCGCTTTGCGCAAAGAAAAGCTATATTGTCCCCGATTGGTAGAAACAAAGGGTATTGACTTTCCTTCTAAGCATAAGTTGCGGCTCTCCCCAAATTCGTCTTATCTTGTAATTGGTGGTCTCGGAGGCCTGGGGAATCAACTTGCACGACGTTTGGCTCAAAGAGGTGCTGGTGAATTGATCCTAACAGGACGAAGTGCCTCTCCAGACGAGGAAGCTCTTAGACGAATCACGAATACTAGTTCTAGTAAGACACAAGTGCGGTATTTGCAAACAGATGTATCCGATCCGCAAGCTGTTGCTAATTTAATGCAAAACATTAAAAAGAATAGCCTTCCTCTCAAAGGTATTTTTCACTTAGCAGGCATTAGCCAGCAAAAGAAGATAGAGGAACTCACCTCAGAAGATTTACAATCCGTTTTTGCTCCCAAAATCCAAGGTGCATGGAACCTCCACCAGGAGACAGAAAAAATGCAGCTGGATTATTTTGTTTTGTTCTCTTCCATTTCTGCTGTCCGAGGAGCATCTTACCTCGCCCATTATGCTGCTGCGAATTCTTATTTGAATTCTTTATCTGCCTACCGACGGGGGGCAGGTCTTGCTGCTCTAAGTATTTCTTGGGGACCCTGGTCTGGTCCTGGAATGGCATCAGACCAGGAACTGCAGGAATTTGCAAAAGTGGGACTCTTGGGTCTTTCCCCGCAACAAGGGTTGGATCAATTGGAAATTTTACTGCAGAGTGAAGAACACCTACCTGTTGTTGCCAGATTAGATTTGGATACTTTTCAAAGAATTACAGATACGGCTGCCGGGGGACGATTTCTCGAAAACTTGGGCAATCCTACAAACTTAAAACCTGCCGAGAACAAAGCATTGGTGCAACTTCTTGCTTCCTTACCTCCTGGTGAAGCTCAAGAGTCTTTGCTGCAACACCTTCGCGAAGTGACGGCTCGTGTTCTTGGACATCAAAATGCAGAAGAAGTAAAGTCTACGACTGGTTTCTTTCAGATGGGTATGGATTCCGTGTTAGCATTAGAGCTTGTCAATCTACTCGGAAAAGACTTAGGAAAAAAATTGCCCCGCACTTTGCTTTTTGAACAACCAAATCCACAAGCTCTGAGCCAGTTTCTTCTACAAGAAATAAGACCTCAGAGCAAATCCAACGTTAGCCAGGTGAACCGACGCTCTTTTTCTAAATCTCATGAGGATGCTGTTGCCATTCTGGGTATGGGCTGTCGCCTTCCTGGAGGTGTGCGAACCCCCGAATCCTTTTGGGATCTGTTAATGGCCGGCAAAGTAGCAATTTCAGAAATTCCCTCAGAACGTTGGGATACTGAATTCTACTACCACCCGGATTCTAATAAAGCAGGAAAGATGAACACTCGTTACGGTGGTTTTCTCGATGGAATCGATATGTTTGATGCTGACTTCTTTCAGATATCACCCAGAGAAGCACGAACACTCGATCCACAACAACGCCTATTATTGGAAACCGCCTGGGAGGCCATGGAAAATGCAGGGGTACAGCCAGATACGTTAAGGGGAAGTCGTACAGGAGTTTTTGTTGGCCTGACATTGAACGACTACTTTCGTATGCAATCGCAACCAGGTTGGGAAAGCAATATAGATATGTATTCCAGCACTGGAGGAGGGTTGAACGCGGCAGCGGGAAGAATCTCTTATTTTCTTGGATTAGAAGGCCCATCGATAGCTGTTGATGCTGCTTGTGCTTCTTCTCTGGTTAGCCTCCACTTGGCGGTGCAGGCCTTGAGACGAGGAGAATGTGATTATGCCTTAGCCGGAGGTGTGAATTTAATTTTACTTCCAGATTCTTACCTAGCTCTCTCGCAGGCCGGGTTATTGGCTCCTGATGGGCTATGCAAAACATTTGATGCCAGAGCCAATGGTATTGGAAGAAGTGAAGGATGTGGTATGGTACTATTAAAACGTCAATCTGACGCTCTTGTAGACAAAGATGGAATTCTGGCATTGATCCGAGGTTCCGCATTAGGCCAGGATGGTGCCTCTACTGGCCTTACCGCTCCCAATGGACAGGCACAGCAAGCACTGATTCGTGAGGCTCTGCGGGATGCAAGTTTACAACCATCAGACATTACCTATGTAGAAGCTCATGGTACAGGGACTTCCTTGGGTGATCCCGTAGAAGTGCGTGCTCTGCAAGCTGTATTGGGCGAAGGACGAGATACAAAAAATCCGCTCTTTCTTGGCTCTGCCAAAACCAATCTTGGACATACGGAATCAGCAGCTGGGATTACTGGAGTGATCAAAACCGTATTGTCCTTGCAAAACAAAGCTGTACCTCCTCATCCCACCCTACAGGAGCTTAATCCTGAGTTACCCCTGCACGAATTGCCTGCTTTGATTCCTACAGAAGCTGTGGATTGGAACACAGCAGATAGTAAGAAAAGAATTGCAGGAGTCAGTTCTTTTGGAGTCAGTGGTTCGCTTGCACATGTAATCATTGAAGAAGCCCCATCAGCTATAACCTCTAAAAAGTCGAAAAGCAGCGAAGCTATGCTTTTACCTCTGTCTGCACATAACAACGATGCATTGAGACAAAGAGCCAAATTATTGGCGAATTATGCCGGGGATCTGGAAAACCTCTGTTATACAATTTCCCGCAAACAAACTCATCACAACCAACGTCTTGCGGTTGCATTTTCCTCTCGGGAAGAATTACAGGCTAGTTTGAGGAAATATTCCCTAGAAGAGATTTCCATCCAGGAACGCCCTCCCGGTGGACTTATAAAAAATGCATTTTTATATTCTGGACTAGGGGGGCAGTGGCCACAAATGGGGATTCGCCTATACCGGGATTCGAGTGTATTTAAAAATACTTTGCTTAGATGTGACGAAATAATATCTCCCCTGCTAGGGTATTCACTTATCAAAGAGCTATTGCAAGAAAATCAGAAAAAGCAATCTGACAAATTTCATTTAGTACAATTACTAATATTTTCCATTCAAGCCGGCCTCAGTGATCTATGGAACTTTCTAGGAATTTTGCCGGATGCAATTGTTGGTCACAGTATGGGAGAGGTTGCTGCAGCCTATGCTTCTGGAGCGTTGCAATTGGAAGATGCAGCACAGGTTATATATCATCGTAGCCGGCTTTTAAATAATCTACAAGGAAAGGGGGCGTTAGGAATGGTTAACTTACCACCTGATGCGGTCGTGAAGGAAATAGCTCCTTTTAAAGATCATCTAGCACTCGCTGCCATCAATAGTTCCAACAATGTAGTAATATCAGGAGATTTGAATACTTTAGAAATGTCTCTACATAGGTTAGAAGAGAAGGGGGTCTATTGCCGCTTAATAAAGAACAGTGTAGCTGGTCATAGTCCTCAGGTAGAGGAACTTGTGGAGGAATTGTATGAAAACCTTCATGGTATCCAACCTCGCAAAGAAAATTTTTCCTTGTATTCCACTGTTACTGGTGACCTGATCCAAGGCAATCAACTGAATGCTGATTACTGGATACAAAACCTTAGAAAACCTGTACAGTTCTATACCGCAATCCAAAAGTTGGAGAAAAAAGAACGAGTTTTTATAGAAGTTGGACCGCATCCTGTACTCGCCCACTCGATTCGGCAAGACAGTGAATCCTTGGTTTTACCCAGTATGTTGCGCGATAAAGACGAATACCGTACATTTCTAAATTCCCTGGGAGTCCTCTATTCGAAAGGGTACCCCGTTCAGTGGCAGAGTCTTTTTCCCGGGGGAGAAAGAGTGGATTTACCTCCCTATCCTTGGCAACGAAAGCGGTATTGGCTCAGCGAAACTACACCTACTTATATTACCCCCTTAACTTCCACGGAAACTCTAACTGGCAAGGTCTTTACACCAGCAGGTGGAGGTAGCAAATTCTGGGAAAAAGAAATCACACTAAAAGATTTTCCCTGGGTGAACCACCACCGAGTGCAAGACAGTGTTTTAATGCCAGGGCCTGCCTATATAGAGTCTGTCATCACGGCAGCAACAAACATTTTTGGAGAGATTACTCCAGAAAACCCAATATTCCTTGAAAATGTCAACTTTCACAAACCACTATTTTTAAGCAAAGACGACACAGTTACCTACCAGATCCAAATTTCCCAAGTAGAGGGAACGGATCATGGCTATACATTCCAAGTTTATACTCACAACTTGGAAACTTGGAATCTGCATTGTTCGGGCAACGTTCGACGCGGTTCCCCCTACCAGGAAAAACCTATACCTCCAAATGAACTAGCTGCTGGTATGAGTGATTCTCTGTCCTCGCAAGAATTTTATCAGGAACTCTCACGAGTAGGGGTTGGTTACGGGACTAAATTTCAGTCAGCACAAGACATTCTGCTCCATAACGATGGTGCACTTCGCGAAGTTACCCCTGTGGAATTAGAATTTGCAGGTTACCACATTCATCCAGCATTATTAGATGTCACGTTTCAGACTGTTCTTGCGTTAGACTCATCACCAAATTTTTATCTGCCTTCTGCATTTGTTTTTCAAAGCATCCGCTTGGTTGAGGTATACAACAGCCTTCCGGTGGATAGCAAACTTTGGAGCTATGCAAACCGATTGCCAGAAGGAGAGAATCGGGTTTCTCTTTTAGATGTAAAAGGAAAAAAAATTTTAAAGGGGGAAGGGTTACAGCTCAAGTATCTAAATGAGGAAGACTTTTTCCCTGAAAATTTGCAGGATTGGCTTTTGCAAGAGGTTTGGGAAAAAAAGGAGTATTCTCCTGGTAAAAACCCTGGTACGGTTGCTAGTGATTGGTTGATTCTCTCCGATGATGTGGAATTAACCAGAACTCTACAAGACAGGCTTCCTGGTAGCTGTGTTGTTACAAGTGCAGCGAGTTTTACAAAACAAAACGCATCCTTATATTGCCTCAATCCAGAAGATCCAAAACATTGGGACGACCTTTTGCAAGATTGGAATCCTAAAGGAACTCCAGGTGTGATCCATATATGGAATTTAGACCTTGCAACATATTCTCCAGAAAAGTTAGAGGAAGCGGTTACACGTGGAACGGGTAGTCTTATTTTATTTTTGCACGCTCTCCATAAAAATTCTCGCAAGGCGAAACTCTGGTGTGTTACCCCGGGTGCAAATGCTTTGTCTTCGGAGGAGAATTCGTTACCTATTCATGGAACCATAAAAGGACTCTACAAAGCCCTTTCCGAAGAGTGGCCTGAGGTATACGGGGGGCTATTGGAACTTGCTCCAAGTGCAACTTCTCCCTCTATCGTGGAAACTATAGCTCAAGAAATCAATGCTGGAGAGGAAGAACCTCATGTCGCCTTCCTAAAGGGAGAACGCTATGTTCCTCGTTTGAAAAAGGTTCGGAATTTGCAAAAACGGCAACATCCCTTGGATCTGAAAGGAGAGGGAACAGTACTCATCACTGGTGGTCTCGGAGATCTAGGGTTGTTGGCAGCAGAGCGAATGGTAAGCCAAGGGGCTCGTTCCCTACTTCTGATTGGTCGTTCTAAGTTTCCAGAGACAGGAAGCTTAGTAGCAAAACGTATTGAAGCATTGCGAAGAACGCCCAATCTTAGGTTAGAATATGTTTCCGTTGATGTAGGTGACTATTCAGCCCTATCTGTCCTCCTACAAAATTGGCAAAAAAAATATGCATCTCCGATTCGTGGTTTAATACACACCGCTGGTGCTGGTAACCTCTGTAGTTTTTCAGAACTCAATCTGCAAAAAATGCAGGAAGGTTTTCGAGCTAAGGTTTTGGGTACTTGGAACCTGCATCGTCTCTTGCAGGAGAAGGATTTGGATTTTTTTGTTGTATACTCCTCTGCTACAAGCTTCTTAGCTTCTCCTCTTCTCTCTATTTATTCTGCTGCAAATAGCTTTATGGATTCCCTCGCCTTGTACCGTCGTAATATGGGATTGCCAGCTTTGAGTATCAACTGGGGGTATTGGTCGGAAACAGGTGTAGCCAAGAGAACTTATGTGCATAAAAGTGAACGAGAGTTCGCAAAGGGTATGGGGCCAATCAGTTCCTTGTCTGGTATGGATGCTCTGGAACTTCTACTTGCAAGTGATGCGGTTCAGGTTGGTGTACTACCAGCTCAATGGAATCTTTGGGCCAAGTTTCATCCCGGTTCTACCAGCTCACCTTACTTCGAGCATCTTGTGGATTTACCTCAAGAAGGAAAAGGTAAAGTATATAAGTCGTTACAATTGGAGCTCACCGAAGCTGGTACTGTGCAAGAACGGCAAGAGCACCTAGAGTCTTATTTAAAGGCATGTATCCAAAGAGCACTGGAAATTGGGGAGAAGGATATTCCTGAGAACACCACCATAAATAAATTGGGTTTCGATTCCTTGATGGCCGTGGAACTCAAGCGAAATATCCAAAACATACTGGATATCGAAATTCCCATGGTACTATTCTTAAAAGACTTCACAGTCCAAAAATTAGCTCTTTCGATTTTGGAATTACTAGGAGACATTGACCCAACGTATGAACCTGTACCTGTAGCGTCTGACCAGAAAGATACACCAATTTGCTATTCTTTTCCTAGCGTAGATGGTCTGGAAATCTATGGACACTTGAGTTTACCAGAAGGAAAGGAGCCTTTTCCTGTTGTTGTAGTGCATACAGCCTTTCAGGGAGGTGCTTTAAATACAAAGGGAGAATATGAATTTATCAAAGAACATACTCCGTTAACAAATGCTGGATTCGCAGTTTTGACAGTGGATCAACGCGGTGCACCAGGGCACGGTACACGTTACCTACAATACAATGACATAGGCGGAAAAGACGTAGATGATCTAATTTCTGCTGCTGGTTTTATCTCTAAGTTGCCTGAGATTGCAGAAGAAAATATTTTTTTCATGGGTAGCAGCCGTGGTGCCTTTGCAGGATTGTTGGCTTTACAGCGTAGCCCTGAACTCTGGAGGGGAGCTGTATTGAATATGGGTTTTTATGATGCTATCGCACAATTTGAACAGGAAGAAAGGGGAACGAGCCAACAGTCAGGCCTAGCGTTTATCATGGGAAGTCCCTTACAAGAACTGAAAGAGTATTTTTCCGTTCCAGAACGCTCTCCCCTTCTTGGGATAGATAAGGTTCGTTGTCCCGTTCTAATTCTTCACGGAAACAAAGATGATATGGTAGATTGTGCCCAAGCAAAGATCTTAGCAAAGGTCATGGAGAAGAACTCTGTAGTTGCACAATTGGAAATCGTAGAAGGAATGGGGCATGACATTGGATTTGAAAACCACCAGTGGCCTCAAATTTGGAAACAACTTACAAACTTTTTTCAGAGGAACCTGAAATAGGGCATACTGGAAAGAGAGAAGATACACCCCTTGTAAAGAGATATTTTCTCTCTTTGCAAGGAAGTTTGTTTCTATTTTAGAGAGTGTCTTAAAACAGTGCTATGTTCCCTTCGACACTTCGACTATCGCTCTGCACAAGCTCCGCTCTGGGAACGATCTACCAGCCTTTCCAAACTATTTCTGCTATTAAAAAGTGAAATGCCGCAAACCACAAACCTGTTGTTTTAGTTCTGTGCGAAAGTCGGGGTGTGCTATGGAGATAAGGGCTTCGGCTCTTTCGTGTAAGCTCTTGCCAAATAGATTTACTGCCCCGTATTCTGTAGCAACCCAATGGACATGTCCTCGCGTTGTTACGACACCAGCTCCTTGGTTTAGATCCAAAGCAATGCGTGAAATTTTTCCCTTCGCAGCTGTAGAGGGCAGGGCAAGAATGGGTTTGCCACCATTGGAAAGGGCAGCTCCGCGGATAAAGTCCATTTGTCCACCGATACCAGAGAAGATGTTGTGACCGATAGAGTCTGCGCAGACTTGGCCAGTCAGATCGATCTGGAGTGCTGAGTTTATAGCTACCACTTTATCGTTTTTACGAATGAGACTGGTATCGTTTGTTCTATCACAGGGGTGAAATTCGATCATGGGGTTGTCGTCGACAAAGTCAAACAGCCTTTTGCTTCCGGCGACAAAGCTGGTTACGATCCTATCTGGGTGTACTTTTTTAAAACGATTGCTGATGGCTCCTGCTTCGAATAAATTGACAACACGATCAGAGAACATTTCGGTATGGATGCCTAAGTCTTTTTTATCCTTCAATCTGGCTAAAACAGCGTCAGGAATTCCACCAATTCCCATCTGTAATGTTGAACCGTCTTCCACGAGATCCGCTACAATGCTACCGATCTTTGCTTCTACTTCCGTTTCAGGACTGGCAATGTGTTCTGCTGGTGTTCTATTGGTCACTGTATAGGCGGTAAATCGATCGATATGAACCGAAGTATTGCCGTGGGTTCTCGGCATTTGTTCGTTGATTTCGGCAATGAGGATTTTGGCTGTATCGGCTGCTGCTTTGGCTGTGTCTACCGAAGTCCCTAAGCTACAATAGCCGTGTTTGTCTGGTGGCGATACCTGTAAAAATGCGACATCCAGGGCTACTTGGCCGGAGGTAAATAAGGAGGGGATTGCTGAGAGGAAAATGGGCACAAAGTCGGCTCTACCTTCTGCAATTGGTTTTCGCATGGCTGCTCCGGTAAACAGCGAGATGGAGAAGAACTTGCCGGCGTATTCGGGTTGGACGAATTTGATATCACCGGCCAGGTGCAGGTGGTAGAATTTGACGTTTTCTACATTGGCCGTTAGCATGGCATCTAGTAGTGGGGTAGGTGTTGCCGATGCTCCGTGGACAAATACTCTATCGTTGCTTTTTAGGTGTTTTACTGCATCTTCTGCACTGACTGCTTTGCTTTTCCAATCACTACTGTTCATTCCATTCTCCGTTTTTTTTTGTGAGTAACCCTTAGAGCTTGTCTTCATATGTGAGTAGATCGTTCCCTGAGCGGAGTCCGAACGGGAATAGATAACACTTTTAGGACAGGCTTTTGGCTAATGGTAGAGACAGTTTTCTGGGCTTGTGATTTTTTTGGAACTTCTTTCTGTTTGGGGTTTTATGATTTATTTCATGGGTTTTGTCGTCTCGGTATGCTGAATTGAGTTTGGGAGTGGAAAGAAGGTTTTATTCCAGCTACTCGACGAGCAGAATTTCTCTGGTTTAGGTCCCCTGATTCCCCTTGGAAAGGGGGACGGAAAGAACTGTAATCTTAAAAGTTATGGACATTTTGTTCCTGCTGTTAATGGATTTGCAGGATTTCTCTATTTTAAAATTAGTGTAAATCCCGGACGCCGAGCGAAATTTCATCTCGGTATGCAGAATTAAGATTGAGCATGAAGATAAGGAATTGTTCCTGCTACTCGATGAGCAAGTGCGCCAGGACAAGGCTTATCGTTCTTGTAAATTGAAAAGAATTTACTATGTGAATTGCCTATTTACACATATAGCAAACTGGGCGTATGCTGGAGTAATCCACTGTATGCGAAGCCCCGGTGAGCGAACCTGTGGGTTTTAATAAAGTGAACCAGATTTAGCTTCGTGAATCGTTGAATTGAGAGTGGCCAGCCTGTTTGTTGTGGTGAAGCCCAAAGCTGCCTTTGAAGCAATAGGTAAATGCAGAAGGCAGGCTCTCCGGAGTTCTTATGGATTGCACGCAGGGACAGAATGATAGAGCAACCTGGGAG
>JBCCIA010000094.1:0-16094 GCA_039028475.1 Spirochaetota bacterium
ATGATCGATACCCTGGATGTCATCTAAAAAGAATATGACTGGACTGGGAGCCAAAGTGGTAACAATAGTTTTAAAAGCACTGGTTATTATGAATAAAAAATTTTCAGGATAAGAGCGGCTTGGGTTGTATTTCTTCTGTGGGAGAGTGCTAAATAAGGCAGTAATTTTAGGGATTTTGTGTACCAGAGTGTAAAGATCTTCTCCTAAATTTACTTTTAGGGAGTATTCTATAGCTAATTTTTTTTGTGGGTTGAGCGTAAGAAGCCTATCTATGACTCGATTTATGATTTGGTAAATCCCTTCGTATGGCAGTGACTCATCACTTTGTTTTAGGTTCGTCGCTGGAAAGAAATATGTTCCTTGGATACTGAGTTCATCTAGCGTTAGTACAAAAGATGTTTTTCCGACTCCGTTTTCACCAGTTACCAATATTAAGGCAGAATTTTTGGTAGAATGGACTTTTTCTAAATATTTTAAAAGTAAAACTCTCTTTTTGGAATGTCCATAGACTTTATTGGAAAATGTAGGTGTCTTTTGCACGGTTTTTTCTCTTAACTGATCAGCTTTATCTTTTAATTTTCTTCTTGCAACAAAATCATTTTGTCCATTTCAAATTTTTTTAAGTATCGTTTAAAGGACTCTGGAGCACCAACTACTATCAGACTCCTATTTGATTCGCGTAGGTCTCTTCCCAACTTGAGAATTAAGTCGATAAAATGGGTTTCTAAAAACTTGGGTCTGTCTAAATGAATTCTGATATTCGTTTTGAGAGCTAATACAAACATGGAGAATATTGCTTCTGTTTCTCGTTCAATCTTGGGTTGTAAAGAATCAAAGAGACAAAAGACATCTAAAAAATATGTCTTATATTCAAGGTAATAGTAATTAAATCGGTTGTTTTCCATAATGAATTTCTTAAGCAAGGATTTACTAGTATATCGGTCACGCTATTTCAGTGCAATTCGTTCTTTTTTTAAAAGGCATGGATTTATAGAAATTGACACTCCTGTTTTGTTGCAAGAGCCAGGGCAGGAACCCTACTTGGAGCCTTTCCAGGCGTTCTCGGAAGGGTCTAATGAAACTGGTTTTCTGATTACGTCACCTGAATACTCTTTAAAGCAGGTATTGGCAACAGGTTTGCCTAAGGTATATGAAATAGCACACTGTTTTCGTTCCGGTGAAGTCGGTAGTGGGATACATACTCCTGAGTTTCTGATGCTGGAGTTTTATGAATCTGGTAAAAATGAACTTGAGTTAATAGAGACTTGTTTGTTGCTATTTGCCTATTTGGATGAGAACTTTCATACTTTTGGTTTTTCGTCTGCTATGGTGGAAAAAATTCGCGTTCCTGAACTGTTTGAGCAGTATTTGGGTATGGGAGATTCTCGGGAGGAACTCTTACTTTGTCTAACAAATCGCTTGCCTGACTCCCATACGGACTGGCATGTTATGTGCTACGAAGACCTTTTTTTTCTGGTATTTTTGAATTTCATTGAGCCTTTCTTGCCTGATGGTTTATTATTTTTATACGATTATCCTCCAGAACTTGCTGCCTTGGCAAAAATTGTAGATGGTCGTGCCAAACGCTTTGAAATTTATTGGAATCGTATTGAACTGGCCAATGCTTTTTGGGAGTTGACTGATAAGGAGGAACAAGTCACTCGTTTCCAGCAAGAACAACAAATCCGTAAAAAGCAAGGGAAGCAGATCTATCCCATTAACAATGACTTTTTGCAAACTCTTGAAATGGGTATACCAGATTGCGCTGGAATTGCTATTGGATTGGATCGTTTGTTAATGGCCATTCTAGGTCACGTGGACTTGCAAAAAATAAGTCCTTATTTTAAGAAGTTATTATGATACAAAGATTTGTCTTCCTGTTTGGGATATTTTTATTAGCTAATGCAATAAATGGTGGAGAAACTGTTAACCCTATTCTTACTTTTGGTTCTTGTGTAGAAAAAATTGATGGTATGAAGTGTATTCCGGCTGGAGAGTTTATTCGTGGTAGTGATACTGGTGAACCGGATGAGCGTCCCCAGGAGAAGGTATATGTTTCCGAATTTTATATGGATACTTATGAGGTAACCAATGCAGCCTTTCAAAAATGTTTGGATTCTGGGAAATGTCGTGGGTGTTTTCGCAAAAAACAATGCCACCGTATCGGACCATCCTATGGTTGGCGTTATAAAAAGCCACAACAACCGATTGTTGGTGTAAGTTGGTATACTGCAAGAGAGTATTGTAAATTTATGGGGAAACGCTTGCCTACAGAAGCAGAATGGGAGAAAGCAGCGAGAGGTCCTAATGGAAATATGTACCCTTGGGGAAATGAACCAGCTACTTGCAAACTTGCTGTTATTTCAGAAAAAGGACGTAAGGGTTGTGTTCCTAAAATATTGCCCACCGATTGGCATATGCCAACAGATTCCGTGGGAACGAGATCACCTGGGGTTTATGGTTTGTATGATATGGCTGGTAATTCTTGGGAATGGGTCAATGATTGGTATACTAGCTCTTATGCTAAGTGTGGGGATGCTTGTCGTGGCAAAGACCCTAAAGGACCTTGCCAAGGAAAAGATAAATGCCGTGGTTATTTTCGACGTGTGTTGAAGAGTGGATCTTGGTGGTGGAAAGGATACTATGCGAGAGGAGCTAAACGCAGAGCACACATTCCACAGAACTTCCCTGAATACCACCATTTTGGGTTTCGTTGTGCAAAAGATTCTAAGCCGGTGAACATACTACCCCAAGAGAGAAAGGGTAAAATAATTCAATCGAAATAGTCACCATCCGCATTATTGGAGTATGTATAGGGAGCTTGCGAAGATGACATATGCGATTTAGCTTTGTTCTTTGCAGCGATTTCAGCATACTCTACTGTGTATTGGGCCCAAGGAATTGCCCGCAATCTTGTGAGAGGAATCTTCTTTTTGGTTCCTTCACAGATACCGTAAGTGCCATTTTCGATTTTTTGTAAAGCGCGTTCTATCTGGTTGAGCAGGTCTATTTCGTTTTCGGTAAGGACTGAACTTAGGGCTTCTTCATTGATTTCAGAAGCGATATCAGCGATGTCTCCCATTTCTTTCATGCCAGAAGGAGAGCTTTTATCTTCCCAAACACCCAATTTTTCTAGGATGCTATTTTTTTTTTCTAAAAGGCCTTTTTTGAGTTCTTCGGAAACTTTAGGATCGATTGATTTTGCCATAGATTTATACTTTTGCTTCTTTGTGGTCTACATGAGTTTTACAGAATTTACAATGCTTTTTATAACTAACTTCTCAGACTTAGTTTTTTCTTTTTTGTTTGAAAGTAAGCTGAATTTTTGCAGTTAGTGGATAAAAGCTATACCAGTTCCCTCACAATTTAAGCAATACAATCTCAATAAAAAAATAAGTCAAATAAATAATAATTTTTATTCTTATCGGTTTATAAAAATTTCATAAGTAAGGGAGCTATACTAAAAAAAAGCTCTATATAAATTATTCTTCTTGCACTCATTCTTTGATTGTCTTGAATGTATCTCCTCATGGCCATTTCAGAATTAAAAGGAAAGAGAATACCTGTAAAATTATGGACTAAGTTGGAGGATGTCGAGTCATCAGCCTTAGACCAGCTGAAGAATATTTCTGCCTTGCCTTGGGCTTTTAAACATGTTGCAGTCATGCCTGATGTTCATTTTGGCAAAGGTGCGACTGTTGGTTCGGTTATTCCTATGAAAGGAGCGGTCAGCCCAGCCGCAGTGGGTGTTGATATTGGCTGTGGAATGGCCGCGGTGCGGACAAACTTACAGGCCAAGGATTTACCTGATTCTCTTACAAAATTGCGGCGTAAAATCGAAGATAAGATACCTGTTGGCTTTGCATCTCATAAGAAATCGGTGATCGACTCTGTCTTTGGCGGTAAGAAGTCATACAAGTCAATTAGAAATTTCTTTCGCGATTTTGTCAATTTAGATAAGAAAGTGCAAGATTTACAGGGTAGAGCCATGCAACAAGTAGGCACTTTAGGTGGTGGCAACCATTTCATAGAATTATGTCTTGATACTCACAATATTGTTTGGCTCATGCTCCATTCAGGTTCTCGCAATATTGGTAAAACTCTGGCAGAAATTCATATCGGCCGAGCAAAAAAATTGACTCATAATGCGGACTTACCCGATAGAGACCTCGCTGTATTTTTGCAGAACTCTGCTGAGATGGATGCTTATCGACGTGATCTTGCATGGGCACAGGAGTATGCTTATCTGAATCGACAAGCTATGCTAGAATTGTATCTACGGGTTATGCAAAGTTTTTTTCCGCAGTTGCGTACAGAAGAGACGATCCAGTGCCATCACAACTATGTCAGTGAAGAGACGCATTTTGGGGAAGATGTCATCATTACACGTAAGGGGGCTATTAGTGCTAAATTGGGTGAGAAGGGAATCATTCCGGGTTCGATGGGAGCTTGTTCTTTTATTGTAGAGGGCTTGGGAAATCGAGAATCTTTCCAAAGTGCTTCACATGGAGCCGGTAGAAAGATGAGTCGTGGCCAGGCGAAAAGGATGTTCTCTCTAACAGATTTAGAAGAGCAAACCCAAGGGGTTGAATGTCGTAAAGATACTGGGGTGATTGATGAAATTCCACAGGCTTACAAAGACATTGAGACGGTTATGTCTAACCAAAAAGACCTCGTAAAAGTACTCTACCAACTCAAACAGATACTTTGTATTAAGGGATGATTTTTGGCTTTTAAATACCAAGACAAATTGGCAGCAAGAGCCGAATCTTTTCTCCAAAAATTAGAAAAATCTAAAATTGATATAGCTGCATTTTCTTTGGGTTCTTTTGCTGAATATTCCGTTAAAGTTACTGCTTTTGACAATTCTAATAAAGCTATCGGAGCCATCTATATTTACTATAGTCCTAAGAAAGATTCCTTTCGTATGTCCTTGCATGCTTTTAAAGGCTCTGACGATTTAAGACAAAAGATCGAAACCTCATGGGATGGAATATTCAGAAATCAGCATGTAACTCCTGACCTCTTTGTAGCAGACAAATCAGCAGTTCAAGTTTTTGTAGATGGGTCTTGTATTGGTGATAAGATCTCTTATGGTTATGTAATCTTGCAAGAGGAAGAAATTCTTGCAGAAGGAAATGGGCGAGTATTAGAAGATGCTTGGATTCAATCACGACAGGTAGGAGGAGAACTCAAAGCAGTCATGCTTGCCATACAACATTGCCAAAAGATGAAAATTGTTTCGATAGATTTACATTATGATTACGAAGGCATAGAAAAGTGGGCAAAGGGGATTTGGAAAACAAATAAACCTTTGACAAAAAACTATAAGAAATTTATACTGGATTCAGATCTAAACATAGTTTGGGTCAAGGTGAAAGCCCATTCGGGTGTTAAGTGGAATGATTATGCTGATAATTTAGATAAAAAAGCTATAACCAATTCGTAAATAGGAGGAACCGATATGGACAAAAGTGTTACATTGAACACTGCAAAAGTTGATTTAGAGAAAGGTTCCACAGAATCTTTACAACAGCCAGAATTCCGTGATGGTTACATGAAAGAATTTATGGCTGCCTATGAATCAATTGCAAAAGAGTTGAAACAACTTTTATTTGCACCAGAAGATAAAAAATAAGAATGCGAACCCTCTTTTTAGGGGGAAATTATAGTAAATGGGAAGGCTGCAATAAATAATTCGTCTTGGTATTGGATGCGTGTTGTAGCCTTCCACTTCATTTTTTTATGCGTGCAAGAGGGTAAAATCGTTTCTGCTTGGTATATCCCTTCTCGCGCTCTTCGTAAAGCTGGTCTATGATATCCCATGTTCATATCTACCCCTTGGAAGTCAATTTGTACCAGAGAAACATCCTTCTCTATATGTACCTGTAAGGACAATTTTTGTTTTGCTTGGATAGGTCGTGGAGTAATGCTTATACCGATCTTACCTAATCTTTGGTGAAATGCCTGGCAATTTTGTTTGTTGAGATCGCAGGTAGAAGTTAGCATGGTATACTTTGCTGTCTCACCTGTTTGCGTATACTTTGCCTTGTAAACAACGAAAGCAGTGAATACAACGGCTATACTAGTACAAATGGCAATATAGGTACGCATCAATGGATCCTTGTTAGAGCAGTGTAGATTATAAAAATACCCGTGAAAACTAATAAAAAGCCTGCAAGTCTGGGAAAACGCTTCTTAAAGGGAGCGATAAACTTTTGCGTTAGACTGGGACCAATCAGGAGTAAGGGAACCGTGCTTAGCCAAAACATGAGCATAAACAATACACTTACAAAAGCATTGTTGGTGGTTGCGGCCCCTAAGACAAAACCATACAACCATCCACAAGGTAAGCCTATAGATAAGAATCCAACGAAAAGCGGAGAGAATAGACTAGGCTCTTTGATGTGCTTCTGCAATGGTTTTTGTACTATATTTTGTAGGGAAAGGTGTAAATTCTTTTCAAATAGTATGCTGCTACCTAAAAATACAAACACACTTCCCATGCTTAAGGGTGTTATATAAGCTACTAAGGAATGAGAAACATGTAAGAATATATACTGGCCAAATGTTCCCGCGAATACACCTAACAACAAGTAGTCTAAAAGCCTACCTATATGGTAAAAAAAGTGACTTGCTGCTGATTGGTTTGCGATTATAACAATAGGGCCACACATACCCATGCAGTGGGGACTCCCCAGTAAACCTGAGAAAAAGATAGAGCTTGCCGCTACCCAATAATTTTCCACTTTAGTTTTTTAGCTTTTCATTGTTTATATGTCTTTCTTTATCGCGTCGATTGATTTTATCTAATGTATTTTGTAAACAATCCTGTAAAGATAAACCCATTTGGTTCGCTAAACAAATTAGAACAAAAAAAATATCTCCCATTTCTCCCTCAATGCTGGAAGTTTTATCTGATTCTTTAAAGGACTGATCACCATAGGTTCTTGCCATGAGTTTTGCCAATTCGCCGGTTTCTTCCATGAGGATGGCTAAATTAGTCAATTCGGAATAGTAACGGACACCATAGGTTTGGATCCAGTCGTCTACTGTTTTTTGTGCTGTTGTGATACTCATTTCTTGTTGCATGTTAAATTTCCTTTAGTTTTGCTAAAACAATATCGGTGATTTCTGGATAACAACCTCCGCTCAAGTGGTGTACATCGACGAATTCTTGGCATTTGATGTCTTTTCGTTTGCTCTCCAATTCTAACAAGGGATATTGGTACTTTTGCGCTTGCTGCAATGTTTTTGTTTTCCAGTTATGATAAAATTTTTCTTTGCGGATCAGTTGTTCTAAGGGTTGTGAAACTAACGGGCGTAGGAGTAAGACTTTGATGTTGTGTTTTTTGCATAGTTGCAAATATCTATTGAAGAAGTAGCGTTGTGTCTTTGACTCTTGGTAACCAGCTAGAGTCGTTGCAAAAAAATGCTTAGCTTCCTCTGGTAGAGATTCTTTGGATACTTTATGAATTATGGGGTTTGGAATTCCCCCATTGTTTCTCTGTGTGGCGAGTTGTACTAACTTTTGCATGTACTCCAATTGTAGGGTAGCGGCTGGGTTTTTGATGCGGTTCAGAATAGACTTGAAACGTACGGGGAAGCGTATGCTTGCAAATAAGTTGGCTGAACTGAAGGCTTCTAATTCTCGCAAACTAAATGCGTGGGAGTAGCGTAGCATGAAATTCCAGTCATAGGAAAATTTGATCGCATAACGATTTGCCTTGTCTTGGAATATTTCTGGTATTGCTTCTAAAATAGCATAATCTACTCGGATGCCCTGCTGGATGATCTTTTCTAAGTAATAGTAAAGGAAAGATGGAGACGCCATTGGGGCAGAAAAGTTGTATGTGCTCACTCCTGGCAGTTTGTCGGCAATGTACTGGCCAGAAAACTCTCCAAAGTGTGATGTTCCTGATAGTAAGAGCAGTTTATCCTCTGCTTTTCTTTGCTTTTGCTGCGTTAACAATTGTTCTAGTAGAGGTTCTTTTTGCTTGTAGAAAGAATATTCTATCCGTGTTTCTGTGTATTTACGGACAAATTTACTTCCCGCTACTTTTTCAATCGCAAACACAATGCCTGCAAAAATTAGCGGGAGGATCAGAGATTTTTTTTGCCAAAATGTATGTTTCATAATGTTCATTCACGTAAAAAAGATAGCATGGTTTTGCTATTCAAAATTTGCGGATCCTCAAAGTGTACCATCAGAGATGATTCGGTATAGGTTAACTTGATTTTAACCTTCCCCTCGATTTCGATGATGGGAGAATCTTCTATGTACTCGCCTTGGTATTGCTTTTTGCCATTGATTTCTATGTTGTAGGTTTGGTTCTTGCTATCGCCCGCTTTTATGTTGAGGACTACATTCCGCATGGGCCCTTTGCCATCCCAGTGCAGGCCGATCCACTTTCCTTTGAATTTTTCTAATGTGGAAGAGGTATCAAATGCCCTTTTTTTAGGAGAATAGCTAGATGGTTTGATCTGTGAATACACTGCTGCTACTGGGAAGGGATAATTCTGTTTTTGTGGTTGGGCTTTGCTATGGGTGACTGTATAGAGAAAAAATGTTTCCTCTTTGGGCAACTTGATTTGTACTGTTTGTTTGTCTGTGTTAGCGATCTTTTGCCAGAATGTATCACCAGGGTTTTTACTCCAAATATATGCTGTTTCTTGTGAGGAACTTTTCCACGATAGTGTTAACACTTTCTTCTCTCTTGCAAAAGTAGAGTGTAACTCGGTTCTTGTTGCGAGCTGTATGGTATCTTCACGGCTGTAGTTGGTTGTATAACCAAAAACAGGCTTCGAATACTCTCCCCAAATACCGTTTGTTCCTTTTGCTGCTATTGCATAGTAAACTTTCCCGCGTGGTGGTTTCTGGTCTTCAAAGAATTCTTTTTTACTGCTACCTATCTTTTTCCATTGCCCGTTGTAAAAACGGTATACTAGATACGAGTCGCTCAGTGTTACCGGATTCCAAACGATACGGATTTTATCACGGAAGTTGCCGAGAGACGCTAAAACACCGGAGGGTGCTTTCGGCTTTTCCTCATAGTAGGTATAGCCAATCGCTGCCAGAGAAAGCTCTCCTAAACGTTTTTTGCTGTAAGCCGCTACGCGATAGGTTTCGGTTTTTTCTTGTGAACGAACCTTGGTGTCGAGATACCTAGCCCTCGAAGTTTTACCTATAGATAGGTAGGTATTGCTTTTTTCATTCCAGCGAAAAATCTCATAACCGGTAACATTGGGGATGGCGTGCCATTGCAGTTGTATTTTGTTACGATAGGCTCCATGACTGGCTGCTAAGCCTGTAACTCGTGGGGGAATCTTTGTATCTCGGCGCATCTGTCCGATAGCGATGGCTTGACTGAGTGAGGAGTAGCCGTTTTCAGAAACTGTGCGCACTTTGTATGTATACGAAGCGTGGGCTACTGCCCCTGAATCTAATAAATAGTTGTTTGTTGTTTTACCAATGGCTACAAATTTTTTTTGGTTTGGCTCCGAGCGGTACACTTCATAGCCTATGGCGCCATGCATAGCATCCCAGGATATTAGGATTGGGTCTGTTGCAGAACTCTGTGAAGCGAACACTTTTTCTGGTGCTGCAATATCTTTGTCTATCGGTATAGTACTCATTGCCTGGGGAAGGGGAATTGCTGTAGTTTTTGCCGTAATTACATAGGCGGAGCGGCATATTTGCGAAAAGAATTGGTAGTCTACGTAGGCAAAGCCTTTGTTGCCCCAGTTATTTGCCCAGGGTGTTTGGATTTTATAAGCATTCAGAGCGTCATCATAACCAACTAGGACTATTGCCTGTGCCCCTGAAAACTCGCCTTGCATGCTACGGAAGACGTACCTTTCTTGTTGGTAGCTGTTTTTAAACCTAGAGGTGATAAGAATACCGGCTATAACTGGTATTTTTTGTGCAAGTAAACTCTTGATCTTCTGTGAGGAACTAAAGTCTACTCTAGCGAAACCAGTTGCTCGGTGTTTGAGAGCTTGGTGGAATTGTTTTTTACTAGGTTTGTTTAAAAATAGGCTCAAAAATCCTTTCTTCTCTTGCCCAGTTGGTTGCGAGACAAGTGCTCCTTTGCTGACCAAGAAGTGCAATGTTTCCGCTAGGGAGATTTTTTTTCCTACATTTCTTGCTAGAGCTTGGTAGGCAAACTCGGGAGAAAACTGTTTTTTGGTGGCATTTTGTCCATAGTTTGTGTAAGAATAGGCGGAGTAGTGAACTGCCCAGACTGCACTACTAGCAGAGGATGCCTTGGCGTCACGGCTCGGAGGCATCGCGCTCGAAAAATCGATATTTGCTGGTAAGGTATTACTACTAGGGTAGTTGACTTCTGGAATGGATTGGAAGTATTCATAAGAGTCTAATTTCAAGTTTTTCCAGTTCGTTTTTGTGGAAATTGGTAAGAGATTTGTAGTGATTAGTAGAAGAAGAAAAAGTAGTTGTTTCCAAAATAGTTGCATGTGTATCCTCCTACTCTCTAACAGAGAGCGATTTTTGAAGCATTGTGCATTTTGTGTAAATCATTCGACGTGAATAGAGTCTAGGATCTTGAGAAAATATGCATGATTTTTTTCTAGTACTGCATGAAAGCCGCTTAGATTGAAGCTATAGACCTCTCCTTTTGCAAAAAGAATGAAAGTGGAGATGGAATGGTTGATATAACCACTTTTTGGATCGATGTTATCGAATTCGTAGACGATGCGACCATTGCGCCTGTAAATTTTTTGCGAGGAAGGTATTATATGATGGAAAGGGGTAATCAGGCGGATAAGTTCATAAAGATTGTGCACTTTTAAGTCAGGTAAAGAGAATTTGTCGATATTGATCTGTGCATCCTGTGACGTTTTATGAGGAAGTTGGTAGAAACCTAGCAGATTTGGGATTTGTACCTCTTTGAGATCTTTCTCTAACCAGTTCTTGTCTAATGCGAAATGGATTTTTTCGTGGGTTCTCTCTATTGTTGTTGAGGAGCCAATGGTATAGGGTGGCAGGGATTTGTATTGTGGTAGTTTGCGAAAGGCAAAAAAATCACTATCAGGGTTTCCCTGGAAATGCCTACCAATAGATATTAAGGTGAAATCCGACGCTTTGCCCTTTTTGCCGCTTCCATAATAGTTAAAGAAGGGAATCCAAAACGCGAATCTGTGCACTAAAGTATAACCATAATCTGGCCATTCGTCTTCTTGCTGGATTTCGGCCGGAAATTTTTGCCGCGATAGCTGTAAGTATTGGTTTGCGATATGATTGATTTCGCGAATGCAGTACTGCATGAGAGCTTTATTTTTGCTTGTTGTTCCCTTCTGCGGTAGAACTTGGTATTCTCGGCGGTACTTGAGACGTATGTTGATTTGTGCAGCTTTTTCTTTACCTATAAATGTACGGCAGATAAAACTATCCTTATCTGTTTTGAGTAGACCGGTGTATCTTGTTTTAGCTTGGCGTTTGTCTTCGTAGTAGACATAAAGGCCGTTGCTCTCGGTAAAAATGGACTGGTGTGGCTTGTTTTGGTATTCGGCTCTTTTCTCAATTTTGCATTGTTGTAGTGTGAATACGGCAAAGAAAAAAATCCATAGTTTCGCCTGCATCACAATCCCATATGCTCCTGGATCTTAGCCTGTAAGGATTCGAAATCAATCATCTCTTCTACAAATTCCCCGGGAAAGTCCCTCAGGACTTTTTGCAAACCTAACTTGCCATAGTCCGATACAATCCATTTCTGTAACTGGTGCTTGCTTTCTTGATTGCGAAAATGGGGAGCTGGTAACTTTTGTAGGAATTGGAAAAGTTCCTGGATACCTTTTTTACTGACAGTACTGGTGAGAAAGATGGGCGGCAATTCTTGTGAAATGGTGTCTTTGAGGAAGGATAAGGACGTTGATAGTGTATGGTAGCTTTGTGCAGCTAACTCTTCTTCGTCACATTTATTGATGATAAAGGCGTTGGGCACTTCCATAATACCACTTTTCATAAATTGGATCTGGTCGCCTCCCAATGGCTGTAGAACGAGGAAAGAAAAATCAGCCAGGTAAGTAACCTCGGTTTCGTTCTGGCCAATTCCTACGGTTTCGATGATGACATAATCAAACAAATAGCGCAGAAAGCGAATGACATGGTAGGTATAGGGGTTGACTCCTCCCATCTCTAGTTGACTCGCCTGTGAGCGGAAAAAAATACGGTTTTCCCGTGTAGGTAGCACTACCCTTGTTCTGTCACCAAGAATGGAACCTCCACTGACATTGCTGCTGGGGTCGATGGCTACAATTGCTAGCTTTTGTTCGGAATCTTTGATAAAGGTATGGCATAACTCGCCAATTAACGAAGACTTGCCAGCTCCAGGAGTACCTGTGATGCCTATTGTAAGGTTTTTTGCCACATCCTGCTGTTTTTCTTGCAATAGAGGAAAAATAAGCTGGCGGTACTGGTGCGAGTAGAGAGGATTTTCAATGTACGAAATAAGTCGCGCAATTGGATATTTTTCGCCTGCAAGAGCAGAGTCAAGGAGCGAAGATATTTCTCCTCTGTCTATCTGGGGGCTAGTTTTTACCATTGGAGATTACATCTATCACTTTGTTCATCACTTGCATAAGGTCGTAGTCTTTGGGGGTAAAGATTGCTTTAATGCCAATGCTTTCTAATTCTGGAAAGTCTCCTTCCGGAATGATGCCACCAAAAACTACTTTGATGTTGTCCTTAGCTTTGTAATGGTCTAACTCTGCCATCATTTGTTTGGCGATTTCACTGTGCGAGCCAGACAGTATGGAGACGCCAATCACATCGGCATTCTCTTCGACAGCACTCAAAACGATCTCTTGCGGCGAGAGGCGAATCCCTGAATATACTACGTCGAAACCGGCGTGCTTGGCAGCTATAGCAATCATCTCAGCGCCATTGGAATGCCCGTCTAGACCTGGCTTTCCCACTACCATCTTTGGACGGTGGCCTTTTACCTGCATCAAGTCTTCCACTCTTTTGCGTGTGTTTTCAACAGTTTCGTTTTCGATGGAGAGATTTTGCCCTTCGACTCCTGTTGCGGGACGGTATTCCCCAAACACCTCGCGGAGTACATTGGCCCATTCTCCGGTAGTTATACCTGCCTTAGCACAGGCAATAGAGGCTTCCATCATATTCTCACCGCTCTCGGCAGCTTGTTGTAGGTTTTTTAGGCTTTGTTGTGCTTTTTCTTCATCGCGTTTGCCACGAGTTTCGTTGAGGGCATCTAGAGTTAGTTCCGCAGACTTGGGGTCGACTTTGAAAATACCACCGTCAGATCCGCCAAGAAGTGGGGATGGTAGGCCATCTGACCATTTGTTTTTACCAACGACGATCAGTTCGCCAGAGTTGATCTTTGCCATCCGTTCGGCTTGCGATTTGACAAGTTGTGATTTCATATAGCCGTTTTCGATTGCTTTGACGGCTCCACCCATTTCTTCTATTTTTTTGATTTCTGCGTAGGCCTCTTCCTTGAGTTTTTCCACTTTCGACTCGATCACTTTGGAACCTTCGAAGAGGTCTGGGTATTCGAGTAAGTCCGTTTCGTAGGCGAGTACCTGTTGCAAGCGTAGTGACCATTGTTGGTCCCACGGACGGGGTAGGGAGAGGGCTTCGTTCCAAGCCGGCAATTGCAGAGCACGGCAGCGGGCGTTTTTACTCATGGTCACACCCAAGGTTTCGATCAAAATCCGCCAGGCGTTATTTTCGGGCTGTTCTTCTGTCAGTCCTAGAGAGTTTACCTGCACACCGTAACGGAAGCGGCGGTATTTTGGGTTTTTTACTTTGTAACGGTTGACGGTGATATCCTGCCACATCTCGGTGAAAGCGCGCATCTTGCACATTTCCTCGACAAAACGAATCCCCGCATTGACAAAGAAGGAGATCCGTCCGACGCACATCTCAAACTCTTCTTCCGAGAAGCAGTTGCGTTCTTTGATTGCGTCTAAGATTCCCATTGCTGTGGAGAGGGCGAAGGCCAATTCTTGTACTGGAGTCGCGCCAGCTTCTTGAAGGTGGTAGGAACAGATATTGGAAGCGTTCCATTTGGGAATGTTTTTCAAGCAATACTCATACATATCGACAATGATACGAATAGAGCTTGCAGGTGGGAATATATAGGTTCCGCGTGCCAGGTATTCTTTGATAATATCATTTTGTGTAGTACCAGCCAACTTTTTGACATCGGCTCCGGTTTCGTCGGCGAGGGCGACATAGAGAGAAAGCAACCACATGGATGTACCATTGATGGTCATCGAAGTGTTCATCTGGTCGATAGGGATCTGATCAAATAAGACTTTGAAGTCTTCGAGAGAGTTGATAGGAACACCTACTTTACCAATTTCTGGCCTGGCAATGTCATGATCGGAGCTATAGCCGCATTGCGTTGGTAGGTCAAAGGCGATGGAAAGCCCTGTTTGGCCCTTTGCTAAACCGTTGCGAAAAAGTTCATTGGTTGCTTTTGCGTTGGTATGCCCTCCATAGGTACGGAAAATCCAGGGTCTGTCTTTGGCAACATTGCCTTCTTTATCATATAGTAAGTGCTCTTGTTTTTCCATATTCCCTCTTTTTCTACATGTAAAAAATTCTGTTCTGACTAGAATAGATGTATAGGCATTTTTTCTCAAGCCGATTTTGGTTTGTAAGCTGGAAATCCAAGTCTACTAATATTCATTCATTTGCTTGTAAAAGTTTTAAAATTTTTCTATATTTCTTTAACATGTTCTGACTATTATTTACCCTTTCTTGGTAATAATTACACTTGGATGGATCTTTCCGTCTTTTCTTGCAATTTTGTAACTCTTGCTTTTTCCTATTTATTTTAAACTGTAGACTATCACATTTATTACGAATATAAGTAGTAACTATAATGTTTTTATCTGCCTCTAAACTAAGTAAAATTTGGGTTTTTTCAACATGTCCATAAGCAGCAGAAAGCCATAGAGGGTTCTCTTGTGTATTTTTAGCATAATTTATATCTGCACCATTTTTGATTAAAAATCTTATCACAGAAGCAGATGATTTTCTATGGTATGATAAATACAAAGATAAAGTCGGTTTCATTGCGATTGTGCTTATACCCCGTTTGAGAAAGAGTTTTAGAATATAAGGTTCAGGTTGTTGCCACTTGAGATAAGTGTGTAAGGCTCGTTCATCCCAATACTGATCTTTGTTATTTTTTCTCGGGGCACGTAATATTTGGATCAACTCCTTACGGTAGTTTTTCTTGTTAGCATAGTATATGATATCCTTTGGCCCTCTTGAGGTATAGTTTTTAGAGAAGATATCGTCTTTAGAAATATCTACCCCTGCAAAGCCAAGAAAAAAATCTAGTATTTCCATTGGATTCACTACTAGGCGAAAGGTTCCTGAGAATCCCACAACAATGCCAAAACGCCAATAATGAGTAGGATGGTATCTTTGTGGTGAAAAAGTAGCTTTTTTCTCACGGTCTTGGTAAGATTTTTTTGGTATGGACTTTTCAATGAGACTGGCAAAAATAGCTGTCTCATCAATAGAAGAGACACCTAAATACCCATGTTTTAAACCGATTTCATCCCCTTCGGCCAGATAAAACCCTGGTTGAAATGGGCCTAACATTAGCTTAAAGCCAAATCCAACTTTCCCTATAGTGAATTCTCCCATATCTCCCACATCCATAACTCTATCTTTTGTATAAGCTTCCTTTGATGTATTGTTTTTATATGAAAAACTAGAACAACCCATCGTAAGTAGGCAAAGAAAAAGTGTTAACTTTGTTTTCAGATCATCTTGAATACTCATTTTTTAAAAAACAATTTGTATAGCCTTATCCCAAATTTGTTGTTCTCGTTTTTCTTGAAAGTTTTTATTTTCTTTCTTCGCAAAATTTGGTATTTCTTTTTGGCTTAGCAGCAACTTATCATTCTTAGAGAATTTTGAAAAGATGATCCTATTTATTGGAGTCGTTTGGTAAGCGTCCGCTAAACCCCACCTTTTCAAAAATTTCGAGATATGATAGAATCCAATCATGAAAAGTAAACATGATTGGAATGAATGTATAGCAGATTGGAAAACGAGTGGTCTAACTCGTTTGGCTTATTGTAAAAAA
>JBCCIA010000095.1:0-16083 GCA_039028475.1 Spirochaetota bacterium
GCAACTACAGCGAAGACTTCATCGAGCGACACCTTGTGCCCATGGTTGCCGCAGTGTGGTCAGCGCCCGATGATGGAGTGCGCCGCTTTCCAGCGGCCATGCTGGGACGCAAAAAAACCTGAAAAGGTGGCTAAAACTACGACAATAATAGCTTTTTCGCAAAATAAGCAGCTTTTTACTGTTAGGTACAGTGTTTGCAAAGTGTAGGTAGAGGTTAAGTTAAGATGATAGGTAAATATTATAGAAGAACACTCAAAGAAGAGATTCTTATCCAAGGGAACGGATTGCATTCTGGTAAAAATGTTAAGTTACGTCTGATTCCCGCACCTGCGAATACGGGTCTTGTATTTATCCCTCAGAACAATCGAGAAAGAACTTCCATTCCAGTAAGCCTAGATTCTGTAGTAGACACAAGCAATGCTGTAACATTGGGAGATGGACAGCATATCATCCAAACAGTAGAACATCTAATGGCCGCCCTACATACCTTTGGTATCACCGACCTAGTGATGGAAATCGATTCGATAGAAATACCTAGTATGGATGGTTCCTCGCTACCATTTGTAGAGGCAATTCGTTCGGTTGGTTATACCGAATTTGCAGATGAAATAGAGCCTATTCGCCTGAGTCACCCTATTTGGGTAGTCGATGGCACAAAGTACTTGATTCTCCTACCTGACAATGAACTAAAAGTTACCTACAATATCGATTTCGACCACCCCCTACTCAAAGGCCAAGGCTACACAACCTCTATCACTCCTGAAATTTTACAAAACGATATTCTACCTGCGAGAACGTTTGGCTTCTTACGCGACTTAAAGGCTCTACAAGCCCGAGGATTAGCCTTGGGTGGCTCTTTAGACAATGCAGTAGTACTGACAGAAGACAGTTATTTAAACGAAAGCCTGCGCTACGATAATGAATGTGTAAGACACAAGATCTTGGATTTAATTGGTGACTTAGCTATCATGGGTCGTCCCTTTACTGGTCATATCATAGCTTCGAAAGCAGGTCACGCCCTAGACATTTCCCTTGGAAAACTCATCATGAGTCGTATCACTGGTGACGAAATCAAAAAGTTCAAAAGCAAACGCCGCAGCACAGCAGACTTTTCTCTTTCTTCACCAGCACCTCTCCCTGCAAGCGTTACTCTATAAAAAAACGCCTCACAAAACTGGGATGATACGAGCAAGACAACTCCTGGAGGGCATCCCAGCATCACCCGGTAAAGCCTATTCCAAGGTTTTAAAGCTCTATAATAAAGATCAGATCATTCTCTACGACACGATTCCTCCCAATAAGGTGAATCATGAAATCAAAAAATTTGCCAAATGCCTAGCCAGTATAAAAAGCAAGCTGCAAGAAACTATCCACCAACACTCTGAAGACATAGAGGAAGAGATCTCTCATTTGCTACATTCACAGATCTCTCTACTCGATGATCCAATGCTAGTTGAAGGGGTAAAAAATAGAATCGCAACCAAGTTTGAGAACAGTTCACTGGCCACCTCCTATATTATCAATGATATAAGCAAGCGTTTAGAAGCCCTAGAAAACCCCATTTTCCGTGAGAGAACAGATGACATCAAAGCAATTGGGAAGTTGATAGAAGAAGAATTATCGGGACAAAATCAAAAAACCAACCTAGCAACGATACGCAAGGACGTTATTCTCATAGCCAAAGAGCTATCTCCCTTCCAAGCCATCCAGTTGAATAAAAGTAAAATAAAAGGTTTCATTACCGAAAAAGGTGGGATTACAGGTCATTTAGCCATTCTAGCCCGCAGTTATAAAATTCCAGCAATTGTGGGAGTAGAAGAAGTACTAAACAATATTTCTAAAGAAGACTTTATATTCATGGATGGGGAAAGTGGTATCTTTATCCGCAATCCGTACGAAGACGAAATTCCCCGTCTACACGTAAAACAGCAAGAGTTGCCCAAACAGCACCCACCTATCCAAGAAACATGTACAAAAGATGGAACAAGGATCCAATTAAAACTGAATATAGAAGATGGAGAAAGTTATGCTGAAGATTTCCTCACAAGAGTTGACGGTGTAGGGCTGTATCGTTCCGAATCACTCATACTCAAATACAAAGAAAGTGTAAGCGAAGAAATCCAATACAAAAGATACCTTGAAATCAGTGAAAACTTTCGACAAAAACCAGTAATCATTCGTAGCTTTGATTTAGGAGCGGATAAAACCACCTTTGAATTCCAAGAAGACAATCCCTTCTTAGGTTGCCGTGGTATTCGCTACCTCTTGTACAAACCAAAACTCTTTACAAGACAAATTCGTGCCATGCTACGAGCCAATGTAAATGGCAATTTAGCTCTAATGCTACCCATGGTAACAAGTCTGCAAGAAATACAAGCCAGCAAAGAACATATCATTGACTGTTGTGCCGAATTACAGGAGGCAGGAATCCCGCACAAAAAGTTTAAGTTAGGAGCTATGTTTGAAACACCGGCTTTCAGCTTCTTTTTAGATAGTCTTGCACCACATATAGACTTTCTTTCCATGGGAACCAATGATCTTTTACAATATACCATAGCAGTTGACCGCAACCACCCTAAGCTATGGAAATTGAATGAACCGTACCACCTAGCATTTCTGAGAATTCTACAAAAAGCTGTAAAAGATGCACAAAAGTACAGTATACCTATAGCGGTTTGTGGTGAAATTGCCTCCATCCCTGAGTTTGCCTTGTTGCTTGTAGGAATGGGCTATCGTGAATTATCAATTTCACCGTTAATTTTTGAAAGGATCCAATACATTCTTGCGTCTACTGATAGTAAACAGTTGGATCAATTGTTACAAGAGGTACTTGTACTTTCACAACAAGAAAAATACTTGGAAATCAAGAAAACAGTTCAAAAATATACAAACCCAAAATAGCATGTTATAGGAGCCTATTTCAAAAGGAAACTATAGGCTTTTGCAGCTTATCTTTTGTGGGACAAAAGGTTCCCTATAAGAAACACTGTAAGTTATAACTGATTCTTTAAAGATTTATATATGGAACAACAAACAATTGCAATTATAGGTGTGGGAATAATGGGACGTGGTATCGCAGAAAACCTTGCCAAAGCAGGCTTTTCCATCCAGCTCTACACGAGAAACTCTGATAAAATCATGGATATGAAAAAGCCTGGTATGAGAGTGTTCCAAAATGCGTCTGATGCTGCTAGAGGCGCTGACTGCACCATCTTATGCCTAACTACCGATGAAAGTATCAACGCTATTTTTTTTACAGATATACTACCCTACTTGTCTCCCAAAACAATCGTATTAGATTTTGGCACTACCTCACCAGAAGTGACTGAAAAATTATCTTTGGCCTGCTTAGAACGCAGCATAGAATTTATGGACTGTCCTATGACAGGTAGCAAACTAGCAGCGGAAAATGGCCAGTTGGTATTAATGGTAGGTGGTACAGAAGAAAACCTCCAAAGATGTGACAAAATATTTGCCGCATGCAGCAAGCAACAAATCTATTGTGGTAATGTAGGACAAGGTCAAAAAGTAAAGCTTTGTCTGAATATGGTCCAAGCAGGTATGTTACAGATGTACATCGAAGGCTTAGTCTTAGCGAAGAAATCAGGTGTACCGTACCCAATCTACCAGCAGGTAATCGAAAGTTCAGCTGCAAATTCCCCATTAGCTAGTTTCAAATTACAACAAATTGTAGAAGAGGATACAGAAACACATTTTTCTATTAAAAATATGAACAAAGATTTAAACCATGCATTGCAAATGGCCTTACAAAACCAAGCGACTCTGCCTTTAAGCTTTTCTCTTAAATCTATTTATGACGCTTCTTTAAACTACAAAATGGGAGAAGAGGATTTTTCAGCAGTAAGTAAGATAAATTTTTTAATGAATCAGGTTGGCAATTGATACGTCTTCTAAAAGGTAAAATCGAAAACCTTGATTATGGAACTTTACTCCTTGACGTACAAGGCGTAGTTTATGAAGTTTTCATATCGTACAAAACATTTGAAGCATTGCAAAAGAAGAGTAAAGTGACAGTTCATATCTACCATTCCATCACTGACAGAAACCAAAAGCTATTTGGTTTCTACACAGCAAGGGACAGAGAACTGTTTCAGCATTTGAAGTCACTCAACGGTATTGGAGAAATGACAGCCTTGCGAATTCTATCGTACATAGATGCGAATACATTGCTAAAAATTGTAGCAGATAATGACAAGAGTTTGCTAGAGAAGATTCCTAAAATCAAAGGAAAAACATCTGAGAAAATTCTTTTTGAAATCAAACAAAATTTCAAAAAATTTGAATCTTTTGCCAATAGCTCTCAGCAAGAAACAGTCGCTGAGGATAGCACAAGCAATTTAGCGGTATTAGCATTGCTAAAACTCGGCTTTGATGAAAAAACAGCAAATAGCGAAGTAAACAAAATTTTACAGAAACAAGAAATAGACGATGTTTCACAATTAATCAAGGAAGTGCTAAAAGTTACCTAATGGACAAGAATCATATTTTTGGAACATGGGTATTAGACAAAGACTTTCGAATTACGTCAGTCGATACTTTCTACTTGCAGAACTCGCAAATTGCCCGTAAATCTCTTATTGGCAAAACTATCCAAAAAGTACTGGTACGAAACTCTTGGACAAATATCCAACACCATGTCAAAATACAGTCTTATGAATCTCCGTTTCTGACTTTTCTTCCACTCTCTGTGAATGAAGAGCCATTGCCGTTATTTACTTTCTTAAATGAATTTACGAACCAAGAGCTGTTCTATACTCTCCGCTTCCAACGCATAAACACCAATAAAAATAAATCTTTCCTGGAACACCAAGAGAATTACTACGAACAGATCATCAATACTGTCAACGCAGAAATTAGTGTTTTTAATTTGGACTTGAAATATGAGTATATCAATTCTGGAGAAATTTTCTCTCCCCAAGTTCGGGAAAGTTTGATTGGAAAAGATGACTATGAGTATTGCAAATTGTTGAACATCCGCTCATCCATTGCCGAAAAACGCACACACTACCTTCAAATCGTTTTAAAAAATAAAGAACCATTTGTATTTGAAGAAGAAGTCATATTCCAATATTCATCAGAAAAAAAATACTATATAAGAAAGATTTCTCCTATTCTCAACTCCTTGGGAGAAATTGTCAAACTGGTTCGTTACGGTACAGAGATCACAAACCGAAAAAAAGCAGAACAAGAAATCGAATTTATTGCCAACCATGACCCCCTGACCAATTTACCCAACAGAAGACAATTGTACAAGAGGTTGGCTCCTACGGAATCATTAGAGCAACACGCAGAACATGCTTTGATTCTATTGGATCTAGATAGATTCAAGACAATCAACGATTCTTTGGGTCATTCGACTGGCGATACATTGATCCAATCTGTAGCAAAACGCCTAAACCAGATCTTCTATACAAGTATGCAATCTTCTGTGTATCGTTTTGGAGGTGATGAATTTATCATCACTATGAAAAACCTGAACAACCAACAACAAGCAATTGAGTATTGTGAAAAAATTCTAGCCACATTCCGCACTCCCTTTGTATTAGAAGACAAAGAACTCTTTATTCATACATCTCTTGGTGTTTATTTTTTTCACAAAGAAGAGTTGGTTGATATAAACCAAATCATTATGAAAGCAGATACAGCTATGTATGCTGCGAAAGACGCAGGAAGAAATACTTACAAAATATTTCTCCCCGGGATGTCTAATAAAAATGAAGCTATTCTACAATTGGAAGCAGATATTTACCAAGGCTATAAGAAAAACGAATTTCTTTTATTCTACCAACCCCGCTATGACACAAAAACACAGGAAATCATAGGGGCAGAAGCTCTTCTCCGGTGGAAAACAAAGGTCGGAAAGGTCTATCTACCTTCGCATTTTTTGCAAATTGCTGAAAACTCAGGTATCCTTGTCAAAATTGGTGAGCAGCTATTTCCTACCATCTGCGCAGAGGTAAGCAAATGGATACAAGAACACAATAAGCCTTTTCAGATAGCAATCAATGTTAGCATATCACAGTTCTATGACGAATCCTTGATTCCTACGTTAGATCAGTGTATTGCAATCTATGGATTGGAATACAAAAATATAATTTTAGAAATGAAAGAAAATGTCATTATGAAGCACCCCAAGACAAGCATACAGATCTTGTCAGAGCTACAAAGTCGAGGGGTGCAGGTTACCATTGACGATTTTGGTTCAGGCTACTCTTCTTTAAGCCAGTTAAAAAACTACCCAATCAATATGATCAACCTAGGTAGAGCGTTTACCCAAAACGTTATGGAAGATTACCAGGACGCTGCGATCGTCACTTCGATCGTTTCCATGGCACATAAATTAAAACTTTCCATCAACGCGGAAGGGGTCGAAGATTCAGAACAGTTCAATTTCCTAGCCTACCTAAAATGCCAAACCGTACAAGGAAATCTATTCAGCCGGCCGCTTCCAGTAGAAGAGTTTCGTAAATTATTATACCAAAAAAGAAAATTGATTGAGTAAGTCCCATTCCATCTATCTCTGCGCTTTCAATCCAACTGCCCTCCTAGCTCTTGGCAATGCTGCTCTACCTCTACAGTTTCGTGAGAATTACCATAGTGCCACCAAAGAAAAGCGATATCCCCTAAAGAGTATTTGCACTTCTGTTTTCTTTCTTGGCAAGGATTCGAGTAGCTGCTTTCACCCCGAGAGATGATACAAGACCTATCTGCAAACTCATAGCTATAATAATCGATACAAACATCTGTATCCCAAAACAAACAACTTCCCGCAAACACCTCACCGGAAGTGGTCTCAAATCGCCTTTCCTTCAGAACAAATGTTCCTTGTTTGGAATAGGTACACTCTTGTTTGATCCTGAAAGGTGCTTTTGTTTGTAAGGAGTTTGGATAATAATACAAAGTTCCCCGCTGTTGTAGCTTTTCCATTACCAAAGCGTTGCTACAATATGCCCAGTTTTTTGCCAATGGACAAGAGTTTTGCATCGTAAAACCTCTAGGGCACTTCTCATCTGGACTAGCCAATTTCAGACAAACACCATTTTCATGATCCATACAAGATAGTCCATAGCTAACAGGCTCTTGCTGCAACAGGGTCCAAAAAACGAGGTATTTTTGTTTACCAGGTTTTTTGCCAAACTCACAGGTAGATAACAAACAAATAAAAAGTAAAAGAAATAATTTCTCCATACAATCATCCCCAAATTTTAATGGGAAGATTCAAAAACTACTTGGGAAAAGAAAAAGAAGAAACTGACAGTAGTATAAGTTTTTTCATCTTTTTTAGCTGTTAGAGTCTATTTTGGTGCTAACAGCTGCTACTTACAGTATTTTTCTAAAAACGGGTCTATCCTTGCAAGCTGAGTCGAAAGACACCTCAAAATCACCTATAGTAAAATGAATAGAAAAATATTGCATCCATAGGAAGTAAATGCATGGAAAAAAAATTTATTATAATTCTAGTAGGTTCTATTCTGGCAATACTAGGGTTGTTTCTACTAAAACCATATATAGTTGATAAAGTACTAGTCTACCAAGTAGAAACCCTAGGCAATCGCTTTCGCTATGATCTGTTACGGGATGGAAAACTGCACGTAATAACCGTTGGTACGGGTACACCCATTGCAAATCCTCAGCGAGTACAGTCTGCTACTGCGATCCTCGTCGATGGAGTATTTATCATGCTAGATGCAGGAGCTGGGGCTGCCGAGCAAGCCGATCTACAGGGTCTGCCTTTAAGTGAGCTCAATGCAGTTTTTCTGACTCATTTGCACTCCGACCATATCGCCGACCTCCCATTACTTGCAAGTAAAGGTTGGCGTTATGGTCGCAAGATACCTGTATTGGTATATGGGCCAATTGGAACGTTTGCAGTGGTAGAAGGTTTTAACAAAGCCTATTCTTTTGATAAAAAATACCGCTACGAGAATATCAAAAGCTACGCCCTTCCCATTGCCAAAGCAGAACCAAACGGATATGATATAACAACACCCCCTACAGAAAAACAGCTCGTACACACATTTCCAAATGGCTTGAAAGTTTATGCCTTCGCAGTAGAGCATGCTCCGGTAGAACATGCATTTGGTTTTAGAATAGAATACAAGGGACGCTCCGTTGTGATCAGTGGTGATACCAAGTTTAGTAAGAATATGATTCGACATTCCCAGCAAGTCGACTTACTCATCCATGAAGCCAACAACTTTGCTTTATTAGATCACTTGATCAAGCTGATAGGCAATACAGACAACAAGACATTACAGGCTTTCCAAGTCTTGGGTAAAAAAATCCAGAAATACCACACCAGCCCTCTGCAAGCAGCGAAAATTGCCTCTCAAGCCAAGGCCAAAAAGTTGGTATTCACCCATATAGATCCTCCAATGGGCCCCTATTACATCCGTAAACTCATCACAGAACCATTTTTTCTAAGTGGAGTCTCGGATGTTTATAGCGGTGAAACAGTTATTGCTGAAGATGGAATGGAGTTCAAATTTGATCTTGAATGAAGAAGCTTTTGTCTAGTTAACCTTTGACTCTCAAAAAACTTAAGTAATATCCAACACACAACCCACTGCAAAAGCTGAGTAAACTTTTTATGCTTGCTCGCAAATAATCCAAGTAGTATTTTAGCCAAAAGAGATATTTGCGGGAGGGGAAATGCAAATATATAGTAATGGAAACAAAAAAAATGTAAGTTTATCCATTCCTTACAAGTACACTAGTATATGCAATATGAGCTGGCTATAATGACTTTTAGTGATTACTCCAGTGCAATCTCTCTCATCAGCTTTGGTGTTTCTATCTTTCTTTCACTAATGCTATTTTTTAGCCATCCAAAAAAATTAGAATCTTTGTTTTTGGCAACCTTCTTAGCAATCTTTAGTCTAACTTTTCTTTTACGCTATAGTTTTACCATTGGCTCTGTCCTGGTTGTTTATTTGCCCTTCTTAACTTTTCCTATGGTACAATTGCAAGGCCCCTTATTGCAATTCTATACACGCAGCGTTCTCTTTGGAGAAACAATAGCTTTCTCATCGCATTGGCCCTTTTCACTCCCTCCACTATCCGTTCTTACCATCCATACATTTCTCTTTGTAAAGTATCCCGAATTTAGCAAACAAAAGTCATTACTCATACAAACAGATCGTGTGATGACTTATACAAATAGCTTAGTTTTTCTGTTTGGCTTCTACAATTTATTTTTCATTATCCGCGCCTGGTCTGCACTGAAAGAATACCAATATCGCTACAGAGAGCAGCATGCTAGTATCGAACGCGAAAGGTTAAGTTGGCTACGGGCTTTTTTATGTCTCAATATGGCAATTTGCTTTATCTATATAGTACTAGCGTTGTCAACAGCATTTATCAATTTACAATTTCCAGTAACACCCCTAGAAGGGACAGCCGCTTTAGCTATGAACTATTTGGTACTTTATTATTTGATCCGCAAACCAGAAATCTTTTCTGTCTCAGAAACATTATACATTCGACAGACAAATAAGCAGACAGAACGAACAAAAGATATTATCAAAGAGCCCACTCCTCAAACAAGAAAAAATGTTACAAAAGCTACTGCTAAGTATTCGCGCCAATCTTTAGCAGAAAAGACTCGTAAAAAATACCTAACACAAATACAGTCATATATGAAAACAGAACGTCCTTACCTAAACGAAGAACTTTCTCTACACGACATAGCCGAAGCTACCGGTATACCAGTACATCATTTCTCTATGGTAATTAATATCGAACTTGAACAGAATTTCTTCCACTTTGTCAACTCCTACAGGGTGCAAGAGGCACAACGTTTATTAGCAAACCCACAATTAGCCGATCAAACCATCCTACGTATTGCCTTCGACGCAGGGTTTCAATCTAAGGCTGCCTTTAACAAAATCTTTAAAAAACAAACTGGTATAACCCCCGGCGAGTTCCGCAAACTTAAAAAATAGGTCTCCCCTTACAAGCAGAGTCGATCTATGCTCAAAAATCACCTATATTGGGTCCAACTGTAAAACAAACGGAGGATCTATAACGATATGGAAACAAAACGAATGATACGTACCACCCAAGTACTACTTACTTTAGGAGCATTTGAATTTTTTGGACCGATTGTACGCGACACCAACGCATCCCATTTACTCAACCCAGCATGGGTCGGACATGCCCGCTTCCACTTGATGTGGTGCTTGCTGCTTTGGTTAAGTCTTGGAAGCTACTGCCTCTACCTTATTTGGAATCGTAGCGGAGATACACTCAAAAACCTTTACCGCGCACTGGCATTGCAAGGTTTCAACGCCCTTGCATTCTGGGGTGCCGTAATTTTGGGACCGGCTTATTCCGCTGAAGTTTTTGATGCAAATATTCACGTAGGTTTCTTAAACATAAATGAGAATATTCTAGTTTTCATAGTATTGTCCCTACTCCTTGTAACCAACTTTCTTTTATTGCGAGCGTCAGAAAAAAATACAATTACGAATACCTCTAAACAAGTAACAACCATCCAAGAGGTACGATCATGAAGGATAGCATGACAACAGAGGTATTGATCATAGGTGGAGGTCCAACTGGCATGGTAAGTGGACTCTGTTTAGCGAAATTAGGTATTAGAAATATCATTTTAGAAAGGCGGGCAACTCTGATGGAACACCCCAAAGCCCATGAGTTGAGTGCTCGTTCCATAGAAATTCTGCAAGACCTCGGCTTTAGTTATGAAGAGTTAGCAGAAGAAGCGTCTGATAAGAATACAGCAGCACGAATTCTCTTTTGCAATTCGATCAATGAAGAGTATGGACGCATCGACCTTCGAGCAAATGGAATAGAGGAAAAATACAAACAACATTTACGCTCTCCTGAACCTTATCTGAATATTTCTCAAACAGAGTTAGAGCGTGTCATGCGTCGCCATATAGAGAAGAGCCAAACGAAATTACTTTTAAACCACCAATGGGAATCCTTTACACAAGAAGCTGATGGGGTGAATTGTATTGTTAGGCGCTTATCAGATGGAACTAGTACAGCAATCAAGAGCCGCTACGTCATCTGTGCTGATGGCGCAGGTGGACGCACACGCCTAGCCTTAGGCATAAAAATGCATGGCCCGGAAAGAATCCAAGATTTTGTCAACGCCTATTTTACCAATGATCTCAGTGAATATGTGAATACAACTGCTAAGTTGTACTGGATTTGCAAACCAGAATGCGCAGGAACCTTCATTGCCCACCACCCCAAAAAACGCTGGGTTTACCATCTTCCTATCTACCCGCCCTACGAAAAAGTCGAAGACTATACACCAGAGATATTGCAACTCCGGATTCGCGACGCCCTAGCAGCACCTAATATGGACATCCAAATCGAATCTATCAGCCACTGGCGTATGACAGCTCAAGTAGCCGAAAGATTTCGACAAGAAAATTGCTTTTTGGTAGGCGATACCGCGCATCGTTTCCCACCTACCGGTGGGTTGGGGATGAATTCAGGTATTGGTGATGCCCATAATTTATGCTGGAAATTAAAAGCTGTGTTGCGTGAGGGAGCCAATCCTGCACTACTAGACACTTACGAAACGGAACGAAGACCAGTGATTGAACGCAACTGTGAAGAAAGCCGCCGCAATTACCAAGATATTTTTGCTGTACCAGGTGTTCTTGGTGCAAACCCTGATAAGCTAGAAAAACTAGCTGTTTTAATGAGTTACGTTCCTCTACGTTTTTTGCCAAATGCCTGGAAGAAAGCACTCACACGCAGATTTCTAAAGCTCGTTGGCTATTTCGCCACACGTTCTTACAAAAAACCGGGCGTTTCTGCTCACATGCAAGAAACTATAGCTGCCCAAATCGGTCATTTCGATCGGATAGGCTTAGACCTTGGCTACTCTTATACAAATAGCAAAATGAATCAACCAAGCAATAGAGTCACAGAATACCAACCTAATACTAAGCCTGGTTCTCGCTTTCCCCACTTTCCTATAGATCAGGAGGGACTGCTTTCCAGCCATGAATACTTAGACTATAACAGCTGGACATTGTGGTTAGGTACCAGTACAGAAAAATGGACAACAACAATAACTCTATCAAAACGACTCCCTACAGTAAAGGTTATCCAAATTGAATATAAGTCTATGGCATGGCAACATCTTGGAATTAGCAGTGATGGAGCCGTCTTGGTACGTCCCGATGGGCATGTCGCTTGGCGTACGAGCAGTACAAACAATCTCCGCAAAGATTTACAAACTGCTCTGGAAAAAATCTTTATACTAAAGACAGTACAAAAAAACTAATATTTAGGAAAACTACCATGAAAAAAATAACTCTCATAACTTTAACGGCTATTGCATTGGTAAGCAGTACACTGGGCTATACTCTATTTCGTGCACCCACTCACAAAGCCAAACCAGCCCAATTCCATTGTCTGAATCTAAAAGAAGGTAGTTTGCGAAATTTCTCTAGTCCAATACATAATATCTATGGAGCAGGCCTTGCTTATAGTAAACATATCAATGAAACTGGCTCTGGATTTACACCTGACTCCGGTCCTCCTATTTTTCGTAAGCATATACGAGCTTTGGGCCATCTTGATGACACAGTAAACATACCAACGAGCAAGCAACTCATAACAGATATTGATACATTCGAACCAGGCCTGGGTAAAACCCTTCGCAAGAAATATCCACAACTACCAGCTCTGTTAGACTACGAAGTTGAATTGGGCTTTGTACTATTAGAGGACATCAGCCTTGAACTTTTGTATGATAGCGACTATGTACCCAAACTTGGCTTCTTTATTGCCAATGACCTTTCTGCGCGTTCCTTGGCAGTACTAGGCGAAGGGAGTGGACACCGAGAGGACTATTGGGGGGTTTCTAAAAGTTTTAACGGCTTTTTACCAATGATAGAAAAATACTGGATACCGACGACAAGGCAACGTGCTAGTATACCTTGTATTACTATCGAAACAATTGTCAATGGAAAGATTCGCCAAAGAGAATCTACCAGCAACATGATCTATACACCAAAAGAAATTCTAGTTGCCACTCATAAAAAGTTTCCGAACCAACCACTGCGTAAGGGCGATTTATTTCTGACCGGTACGCCGGGTGGTATTGCACTCTATACCCCACGCTGGCTCACACGCCTCAGCAATCTTATCGGATTAGATCGTTTCTCCAAACTCTCGGCAATATTGCGTAAGGATCGTTCACCTTTCCTGAAGGATGGTGATGTAGTGGAGGTACGAGGCCAAGGGCTCGGTTCAGTAAGTACCAAAATCGTTAGACAGAAATGAAGCCTTGCTAGTAACCTCTCTTATCAGCCTTTATCTAAAACCAGTTATTCTCGCAGTGGCAGTTCTTCCTCTTCGGGTGGCAAATAGAAGAATATACAAACAAGAGATGGAATCTATGAGGGAGACTTACTATCAACATACTTCTGTTAGGTGATATCGATGTAACAAGCCTGATAAATGGGGGAAGCTCTAAGCGGTGTAGTATCTTTTTTTGCTTTTATGAGAACTGGAGCCAACAAACGAGCAAAAATGGTCAATTTGGGTTATAGACAAAACCTGCAAATTATGCCAGAATGCAAGCACAAGGAGACCTATCATGGATACAACACAAGACTCGAAACTGTGCGATACAATCTATAATTTCCAAACGGATAGACCTGGGGCAAACCGATCAGTTTCCCCAAGATTGGCGAAAGAACATGGCTGGGATGAAAAGTATACCCCACAAGCAATTATAGAATACAAAGAGATTGGCTCAGAGTCTACCTTAGCCATTCAGCAAACACAAGAAACAAAAAAATTTTCTCTTTTTCCTAAAAAAAGTTTATTCAGCAAAACTTATTCCATCAGCCTACTATCACTAACTTTTGTACAATGCAATAGAGGAATCGGCGGGTCTATCGCATTTCTCTTTCTACTCTTGGGAGTTGTTATGATTTTCTTCTTATCTTCAGAACCAGAAAAAAGATTGCAAAAAAAGAAAAAACCAAAACAAAAGAAATTTTAGCATAAAACCTATCAATGGATTGGTTCAACGATCTGTCGTATAAACCCACGTGGTCCCTGACGGATTAAAGATACTAGCATAAGAAAGGCCAAACAGCAAAAGCTCATCCATTGTACATAACCTGGATGGGCTTCAGGGGCATCGTGTAACTTCTTAATCTCCATGAATACCATGGCGTCGACAAACCAACCCAGTACGATTGCAAGACTCGCAACAATGGTAGCAAAAAGAGCAGCAAAGCGACGGCTATGCAACTGTCCCAACACGGCAAAAGTTGTCACATTGGTAGCCGGGCCTGCAATTAAAAATGCAAGTGCAGCTCCTGGGCTAATTCCCTTATGGATGAGAATCGCAGCGACTGGGGTTGCCCCTGAAGCACAGACATAGACAGGAATACCTATTACAGCAAGTATAGGCACTAAAGCAACAGAAGGAATATTGTAAAGGAGCCTATCGTCCAACAAAGGTTCCGCAATAGCCGCGACAAAGATACCTAGTACAATCCAGGGCATGGTATGGTCAAATAGTTCCACAAAACCAAATCGTAAACCTTCTCTCGCCTTTTCTGTAAGGGTTCGATTGTCTACCTGCTGCTTGGGCGGTTCTACCGTAACAACTTCATTTGCTCTAAGAAGTCTGGTGAGAAGCAAAGCAGTAAGGATAGCGACAACAAAAGCTGCCAAAAGACGGTATAAGGTAAACTCTCCCCCTAACAGCGGTAGAGATAGCAATAGGGCATCAATACCAAGTTCTGGTGTGGCAATCAAAAAGGCAACAGCTGCTGTCGTTGGTAAACCTTGTTGGATCAAAGTTTTGTACAGTGGCAATACTCCACAAGAGCAAATGGGAAGAGGTAAACCAAACAGGACCCCTTTGAGAGATTGTTGTAAGGCATTGCCGGTCTGCAACCAAGCTCTTTGGGCTACTTGGAGAAAGCCTTTGAAACCACTAGCCAATGCATACGCTAATAACAAAGCTGGAGCACTTTCTAAAGCTAGGGCAAAAAAAGTACGCAAAAAAGAATAAGATTCAGGAGAAGATTGCGGGAAATAAGGCTGCTCGACAATAACAATTATTAAAATAATTCCCAAAAAAATACCTAGACTATTCAAGTAGATTTCTTTTTTGGAATACTGGTTCTTATGTGAATGATCGTGATTGTGTATATTGTTATGTGAATGATCGTGTTGGTGATAATGATTGTGATGTTGGTGGCTGCAAGTATGTGAGTCTTGGCCATGCAATGCAAATTTATGCTCAATCACAATATGCAACAAAGAAGCTGCTACAAATGCTTCCAATAATGCTGAGGAAAACCCTACTGCTTGGAAGAGACTATAACCGAAGAAAAAACTCAACAAGGTAATAAGGCCCAAGAGAGCAATAGAGATATAAGCAAGACGATTTCCACCAGTAGATCTCGCAGATAGAAATATTACCAAGCCAACAGGTAACCTGTGCAAAACAATAGCAAGTCCGAGGTAAGAATGAGATTCATGTTTGTGAACAGCTGAGCTTTCTATAGCGATATGGATCGCGATTGCTAAGATGAGAACTATAAAGCCACTTTTCTTTTTTTGTAACGAAGCAATTTTTTCACTAGCAATAGGTAGTATAAAGCCAACACCAGCAGCTACAATCGCCATGGGTCCAGCTTTGCTGATCGCTTCTGGAAACAAGTGCAGCAGGGCGATGCCACCAATTGAAATTACTGAAAAGCTATCCAGAACTCTATACCAGTCGCTTTTCTGTGGCCATAAAGCATACAAAATAGGACCTATACACAATCCTAGCACCAAGGTTATCAATAGCCAATATTCTTCTATCATAGTGACAAACGCAACTGAGTTTCACTTTGTAGGGTTTTCAGGACAATCACCTCTGGCAATCACAATTTACAAAATGCATGGTGAATTGAGAATTTTAAAAAAGATTTTCTCATTTAAAGGCTAAAATAGAAATCAAGGTTACCATAAAAAACAAAAATAGAAATATTAATAATTATTTTTATTGACATTAGTAATTAGGGATCTACAGTAGGTATAGTTGTTAGGTTGAGA
>JBCCIA010000096.1:0-16032 GCA_039028475.1 Spirochaetota bacterium
AGTAAGTTATTTTACTCTTAAAACTTAGAAAGAAAGCTCATAAAAATAAGAATGTACTTTTTCAATATACAACGATAAAAATAATTGTATTTTAGAGAAATTCAATTGCTGTGAAAACTAGTTTTGATAAAATAATCCAAAGAATTAATGCAATCGATAGAGATGTAGGAGAACTCAACGAACTCAAGGGTAAAGTTTCTTCTGATAGGCCTTACTCTCCATCTATTCGTTTAGCTTTTGACAAACAAATAAACTCATTGATCAATGAAAGGGTTTCCTTGATGGAGTTAGTCCTGAACAACCCGCCTAAGTGGATTGAAAAAGCAAATCACAACCACAAACAAAATAATATCACAGCCGACGCATTAAATTATAACAAAATCCCAGATTTTCTAACTGGCGACCTTTCCGTTGCCAATCCAAAAGAAAAAGATATTATAAATTTTATCAAGGCTTTACCAAAAACAGAAATTCACCTACATCTAGAAGCATGTATGAACAGAGATACACTGATTGAGCTGATAAAAAAGAATAATATAGATACAAAACCAGAAGAAGTTAATAATATCTTCAACTTCGAAGGTCTCAATGGTTTTATAAACGTATTTTTATTCATCCAAAGTTCCATTCGCAAACCAGAAGATCTGAAATATATGATCGATAGTTTGGCTCAATATCTACGTAAAGACAACATAATCTATGCAGAGGTATTCTTTGCACCTTCCAAATTCATCCAGAATGGCCTAGACTTTTTTGCAATGGTAGATGTTCTAATTGCCAACATTCGCCGTATAAAAGAAGAGGACGGAACGGAAATAAGAATTTTAGTCGATGTTTCCAGATCATTTGGCCGCGAAAATGCCATGAATAACTTAAAAAAAGTGCTCAAACTAGAATATGAGGAAATTATCGGCATAGGCTTAGGAGGAGCAGAACTCAAAGGCCCACCACGCGATTTTGAAGATATTTTTCGTATTGCAAAAGAGTCTAATTTGCGGGTAGTCGCCCATGCTGGTGAAGACGACGGACCTTGGGCTGTTTGGGATGCTATAAACATACTACAAGCAGAACGCATAGGACATGCGATTAGCGCGATACAAGACCCTAAACTCATAGATCACTTAAAAGAAAAACAAATTCCTATTGAAATCTGTGTTACCAGCAATATTTTTACAGGAAAATATGTAAAAAAAGAAAAGCACCACCCTGTGCGTTATTATTACGATCATGGTATTCTAACTTGTATTAACACGGATGACCCAGCAATCTTCAATGTGGATCTTTCCTATGAATATTTCAAGCTCTATCGCTATTTGGACTTCTCTTTAGAAGAAATACTAGATCTAATAAAAAAAGGGGTACAGGCGACGTTTCATCCAAACAAGAAGGCATTATGGGAAAAGATGGAGCAAAGAATCTTGCAGGTAAAAAAAGACTTCAAACTTAGCTAAGCCTTTTATTCAAAAATTACGATGATATCTCCCCATAACTTTTTTAAGTTCCCCAGAGCTCTTTCTTGCCAAGGATACTTTTTACTCCCAAGAACCTTCAAACGAATCGAATTTTCCTTACGCAGATAAATTACAAAAGTACTAACAGTAGTAATTCCTGAACTGTTCAGATAGATTAAATCCTGCAAATCTAAAATTAATTCCTTCTTTACTTTATTGGCAGAAAGAAGGAGCAACTTCTTAATTTCATCGTATTTGCGGAAACTCGATAAACGGATGATTCCTTTCATAAATAAGGTATTATTTTCTTCATCAAAGAAAACAGTATAATCTACATCTTGGATTTCCATCATGGTTATTTAAAGTATTAAAAGAAAAAGAACCGTATTAAAGCAAACCTTCTTTAACAATAAACGAATAAAATTCAGATTCTTCCATTATTTTAACACCATACTCCTCTGCTTTTTTTAATTTAGAGCCAGAACCAGTTCCAGCCAGAAGATGAGTTGTATTAGAGCTAATTCCAGATACTCGTTTGCCTCCATGGGCAACAATAATTTCCATAGCTCTTTCTCTTGGTTGAAATTTCTGAAAACTGCCAGTAACACACCAGGTCTGTCCTGAAAAAACTTGCTTTCCTTGCTTTTTTACAACTTTTGCCTTAAATTGTAAACCTACTTTTTGCAACTCTTGTATCATACCAATAACGTTTTTGTCAGTAAAGTTCTGCACAACTGAATCAATTGTTTTAGGTCCAAGGCCGTGAAGTAGCATTAGCTTTTCTTTCGCATCAGAAGAGCTTGCAAGTTGTAGTAGGCTTTTAATATCTGTAAACCCATTGTCAATTAAGATTTCAGTAACCTTGTGACCAATTTCAGGGAGTCCTAAGGAAGGCAATATTACTTTTAAATCATTTTTCTTTGATTTTTCAATCCCATCCAATAAAATTTTTACACTCTTTTCACCATATCCATCGAGTTGGATCAAATCATCTTTATATTGAGACAAATGGTATATATCAGGAATTCTCTTTATAAATTTTAAGTCGTATAAATTGTAAACTTGCTTTTCTCCTAAACCAGCTATATCCATTTGTTTTTTTTGGCAGAAAAAGGCTAACTGATTCTTTTCTCGACCAGGACAAGTAGGATTGGTACAGTACAAATCAACAGAATCATCCTTCTTTTGCAAAATAGAGGAACACATTGGACATTTTTTGGGGAGCCGAAAAACTTTTTTTCCTTTCTTTACAACTTCCTCAATAGCCGGGATGATCTCTCCTCTCTTGACTACTTTAACTTTAGCACCAATTCCAATCCCTTTACTATTTATATAATCCTGGTTGTGCAAAGTTGCATAAGTGACTGTTGTTCCAGCAAGTTGTACGGGAGTGATTTTAGCTCTAGGAGTGACTTTACCAGTTCTACCAATAGCAAAATCAATTTCTTCCACGACACTCTCCACCGTCAAAGCATCAAATTTATAGGCTCTCGCCCACCGCGGAGAGTGAGATGTTTGCCCTAGGCTTTTACGTAAAGATAGATTGTTTAATTTTATGACCAATCCATCAACAGGAAAGCCAAGTTTTTCTTTTTTCTTTTCATACTCTTTGATCAGAGAGATGACTTCAGATCCTTTAACAAACTTTATGTCATTGGGGATAGGAAAGCCGTATTTCTTCATATAATCAATTAACTTTTGATGTGTATCAATACCTTCTGGTTCTTTAGGGAAGTACGCATCGTAAGTGAAAATTTTCAAGGGTCGTTTAGCTACTTGTTTAGAATTTTTATGTTTCAAAGTTCCCGATGCAAGGTTTCTTGGATTTGCATATTTGCCACCAGTTTGTTTGTTCAATTGGGCAAAATCAGAAAAAGTCATATAGACTTCGCCTCGTAAATAAATACTTATAGAGTCATCCAATTGTAGAGATATATTTTTGATTGTTCTAATATTTTCTGTTACGTCATCTCCTATTCCACCAGTTCCGCGCGAAACACCTTTGTCCAAACCACCTGCTTCATAATACAAAACAATAGATGCACCATCAATCTTCCATTCTATTGAATACGTTTCCTCTTTACCAATCTTATCGATCCAATCTTGCAATTCTCCAGCATTGTACGTATTTTCTAAAGATAAAACAGGAACCTTATGAGTAACCTTTTCAAAGCGATTGTCTAGATCAGAACCGACACTTTGTGTAGGACTATTTGGTGAGGATAAATCAGGATTATCTCTTTCGAGTTCTTGCAATTGTTTGAACAACAAATCAAATTCTTTATCAGAAATCTCAGTTCTATTTTTGACATAATACAAATATTGGTGGTATCTGATTTCTTTTTCTAACTTACGGATTTTTAACTCTAACTTAGACACAAAAAAAATATTTCTGGGTAGTAATTTTAGGTCAAGTTGAATTATAGGGTGGATGGGAAGATTTTTTATTATTTTAGAAAACCCCAAGTACTCAGGGAATATTGGAATGGTATGCCGACTGATTGCAAATTTTGCTCTTCCACCACTTAGAATCATTGGACAGAAAAAGGAATTTGATTTTGAAATGCAATGGATGGCAAGCCACTCTTGCCAAGAATTAGAAAAAATTCAATATTTCAGAAATATTGAAACCTGTCGTGGAGATCTAGCACTTCTCATTGGAACAGCAATGATAACAGGTCGCGATAGAGGTCCATACCTTACATTACCGGAACTTCCCTCTTTACTCACTCACCACTCACAAAATATAGGACTTCTTTTTGGCCGAGAAGATAAGGGTTTACAAGTCGATACAATCAATCGATGCGATTATTTAATTGACTTCAAATTACCTGGTTCGCAACCTTCCATGAATGTATCACATGCAGTAGTCTATACGCTTAGCATAATCCAAAACTATCCACTCAATATTCATACAAAAGAGCAAGCCACCAATTCTGACAAACAACAGTTTTATCGATACTCAGAGAGAATATTTAAACTATTAGAAATGGATAACTATCATACAAAGAAAAACCTTGCCGTAAAACGTCTGAAAGGAATTCTAGATTCTAGACCTTTAAGCTCAGGTGATTTAGGCTTTTTTTATAAAATGTTTCGCAACATAGAGAATTTTCTAAAGAGAAAAAAGTGAAGTATATTTTTCGTGTATTGGCATTTCTATTCAGCTCTGCCATTATTTTGAGTATAATAATCGACCTAAGCTTTACTTTCAACTATTCATTTATTCAGGCTTCGCGAACATTGCAAAACCTTCCACAGGCTACTGTTGCCATTGTTCCGGGGGCAGCCGTTTATGGAAAAAAGCCTTCCCCTGTTCTATTAGAGAGGTTAGAAGGAGCATTGCAACTGTATGAAAAGGCAAAAGTAAAAAAAATTTTACTATCGGGCGACAATGGAACAACATCTTACAATGAAATACGACCAATGCTAAATTTTATGCTCCAACATAAGGTTGAAAAAAAAGATATTTTTGTAGACTTCGCCGGTTTTCGTACTTTAGACACCTTGTATAGAGCCAAAAAACTATATGAAATTGAAGATGCTATTATCGTCACCCAATCATTGCACCAACCCAGGGCAGCTTATATTGCAGATAAATTAGGTATTAAAATTGCTGCCTTAGAGTCAAACAAGAGCACTAACAAACCTAAACTAAAAAATCGATTCAGAGAATTTTTAGCAAGAAATTTAGCATGGATCGACATGAATCTATTCCATACTATCCCGAAATATTTAGGCGAAGAAAAATATCCCATATCAGGGAGTGGAAACCAAACATGGGGAGATACACCTACTCCCAAGTCAAGATAGACCGCGGAAAATTTACAGCTTGTCCTAAAACCCATATATTCTCATATAAAAGGTAAGCTGCAAGAGCTTGTGTTTTTTAGGACAGGCTCTTATATCTTTAGGCTACATGCTCTAAGGCTTTCAATAACTTCTTAACGTTAGTATTTTCAGGATCCAACTTTACAGCCTTTTCCGTGTATTTTTTGGCTTCTTGCAAATTTCCATTTAGCCGGTATAGATCGGACAGGTTGATCAAATTTTGGACGTTTTCCGGTTGGACTTTATAGAATTTTTTTGCAGAGTCTATAGATTCAAGATATTTGCCAAGTTTCCTTTGTGCTAAAGATAAATAATACCACATTTCTTTATTATCAGGGTCTTGGGAAAGATAATGGTTTAAAACACGAATCGCTGTTTCATATTCTTTCCCCTTAAAGCAAACCAAACCAAACAATTTATTCACTTTCTGGTTTCCATCAGTCTTGCCATATGCCTGTGATAAAATCTCTAAAGCTTTCTTAATGTTGCCATCAAGATAGTTCTTTCTGCCTTCCAGATACAAGTCGCTAACCGATTTCATTTCTACAGAATCATGACCAACAACTGTTGTAATAATTTGCTCTTCCAGGGAGTCCTGCTCTAAATAAATTTCATCACCCAAAGTATTGTTGTCACCAAAATAAAAAGTTTCTTTTGAGACTTTTCCTGAAATAGGTTTCTTGAATTCAATTCGCAATAGAGAAATATCATCAGCTTGTATTGTATCCGTTATCAGTAATTTCTGCAATTCGGTTAACTTTCCCTCTGATTTTTCGACCATTCGAATGGTATTGGATTCATCTTTATAAATTTCGGTACGGCCCTTATCCACTTTGGATACTACTTTATCTTTGCCATCAGATCCAACAAGAATACAATCTTTAGCCTGTAACTGAAAAGATTCTACTTGGATTCTCTGTTTGGTAAGTTGACTACCCAGTTTACCATATTTAGCTTCTTGTTTATCCAGAAAGTCTGCTTTTTTATCTCTGTACAAAATTGCCTTAGGGTGCCCTGCATTGATATAGTACATTTTCCCTGATTCTTCGATTAAGTAAAAAGCAGCAGAAACGCTAAGAGTCTCCTTAAAGGAAGCGAAGACAGTATTTACTTCTAAAAAGCAATCTTGCAACCATCGCTTTGGTGTAGTATATTCTAGGATTTTGCGATTCGCATTAGAGCGTGCCAGGATAGAGTTCACAACAACTCCTAAAACCAATGCGCCACCTGCTCCCTGGAATGACTTTTCACCTGCATCAGCATTCATAACAAATACACATTTGGAATGCTTATTTTTATGACCAAACTTCAAATTATCTGTTATACACAAGTCACCACCCAATTCTACAGGTTTTTCTCTAAATTGAAATTTCTTTTTTTGTTCAATAAAGAAATCGGTTTTGATATAATCAGAACGATTTGCATTCTGCACCAATGGTTTTGCAAGGAGGGAAGTAAGAAAATAATCTCCTTGCTGCTGTAACTTTATTTTTTGTACTTCTTCTGCCTGTTGCTGTATCTCTTCTGTTCTTGCACGAATTTTCTCTTCTAAGGAGTCCGTATATGTTTGCATCTTCTCACGCATATCTTTCAAAGACAACACCATTGTATTGAAAGAATTCGCTAAAGAGCCAATTTCATCTTGTGACGAAATCGGTACTAAAACATCCAAATTTCCTTCATTTACCTTTTTTACACCTAGTAACAACCTATCTAAAGGAGCAACAAGACTCTGCTTGAGAAAGTGAGGAGATACAAATAAAATAGCAATCGTCATAATGATGATAGCATAAAATAACTTTTTCAAATTGTTATGAGTGTATTGCCGGTATTCCAAATAGCTATAACCAACTTCATACAAATAGTTATCATGTTCAAAATTATAATAGGTATAAAAACTCCCTACATTTCTATAAAGCCTTTTGTTTAATTGGTATCCTTTCCGATTCAGCTCATCATTTGCAAGAGTAGATAACTCTTTTTGGCTCAAGGTTTCATATTTACTTTTCAAAGATTCTGATATTTTATCTATCTTATACTGCTTTTCTTTGGTTTCATAGCGTAGGATTTGTTTGTGTGATAAATAGTCTTGTGAATACAAAAGCTCACTACTCAAAGGGTCTGTTGTCGCATTTAGAGGTTTACGAAGGATGTACTTTATATTTCCAGAAATATCCTCATAATTCCCATCTAGAATATTTTTTTTTGAGTTTTGAATTTCGGATAAGCGCAGAGTATCATAATCTCCCTCACTCATTGTTAAAATGATATGTCCAGCATAACCGATTACCAATAATAGAGTGACGAGAGAAGCACCAACAATTTTTACTAAAAACGAAGTAGAGATGTCTGCATGATTGAAATATACCGCAATTAAATAAAAGGATAAAAATAGAGATAAAGCCGAAAGAATATAAGCGTATGTCTCATGAGATATCACTTGTGCCGCATTGAGAAAATTAGCAGTAGCAACAATTGTCAGTAAACCCATTGCTTTTGCAAAGTTTTTTATCATAACGGCATCCTTTCCTCCAGGATTCCAAAACTTAGCTACAGAGATAAAGAAACTTGAAATAGGTGTATGGCCTTGTGTTTGGTTGACAACTTTTTCCGCATCCGATTCACTCTTCTTCCATTTTGCAAGAAAACCGTTGTATTCCGAATGTAAAATCGTTTTACGGGTAAGAACGTTCAAACACCAAAGATGTAGAAAAAGAGTAATTAAACTAGTTGTAAACCCTAAATCAAAGGTATAGTAATGCTCAGTAAAGTTATAGTGTTTTTCAAGAGAAAAACTACGGATTACAAAATACAAAAAACCGATTGTAGAAAGTGCGAACGCACTGGGTACTACCAGCTTGGCTTCTCGGGGATAATCATTCCTAGGATAATAGTAACTAAAAGCAACAAAGCATGATATGCCAAACATGACAAATAGAGTCAAGTAGCGGTGGTACACTGCAAGAGGAGAAAATACGGAATAAGCTATAAAATGGCCAAAATACAAAAAGAAGTATCCTAAGAACATCCCCAATAGCCAGTACAGGGAGGTAGGTTTATTTTGCTTCCATATAAGAAAAAAAGAAATGATACTTGTGATGATGAGAACAGTAAATACGCTAATAGAATGGTATGATAATAAAAAGTAATCCATAAAAGACCCTTACTAGAATCTTCGATACTTTCTATTTTTTTCATGATAAAATTATTGTCTCATTAGCTCAGAATCCGATGAGCTGGACAAAAATGTTAGTTTTGTGGTCAATCCAATAGAAAATCTTGTGATGTCAGCTCAGCAGCTCCCCTATGCGGATAGGCTTGCTGGTAAAAGAGTTCAGAAAATATCTCAAAATCTTCATCTTCTTCTAATTGTTTTTCATCCCAATATTCATCTCTTCTCTTAATAAGGTAGGAAATGGTTCTATCTTCCAAAGAAAACTCCATTTTTCCTTGGTTCAAACGTTTGATCAGCCAATTGAGATTGTGGACAATATAGTTACCAAATATTTCCAGAGCAGCAATGGTTGGCTCAAATTGCATTAAGGTTTCGGTAAGAAAGATAGGAGTTTTCAAGAACTCAGCATTTTCTGTAACCATATATTGGGTAATATGCTCAGAAATTCTTTGGATAATAGACATAAGGTTTTGGTAAGACCTGTCAAAAATAGCTCTCTGCTCTTCGTCTAGACTCTGTGAGTGGGCAAAGACATCAATAAAAGAATCAGAGCGTATCGCATCTTTTAAAAAAGTTTCTTCTTCACGGGGTTGTGGTGGAGCAAGAAAGATATAGAGAAATTTAATCTCTAAAGCAAAACGAGACTCTTTGGGGATATAATATTCAATTAAAATCGGTTCTTTGTAATAATGGATAGCTTCTTCTTCGGAAAGGTCTGGAGAATACTTCAAAGATTTGAGTTTTACAACATCATCCGTTACAATTTTTTTACCACGAACCCTGAGACCTGATTTCTTAATCTGCTTGAGCTCACTGCGTTTCAGAAGAGGTTTGTGTTTAAAGCTGTCCATACCCTAGTTATATCGGTATCCTATCTGTTTTCTTAAGGTTTGGGTTTGCTATTATTCCATATTGGTTTAAATATGACCGAAAGAAAAAAGGGAACCATTTGCTCTATCTTAGGTCTTACCTGCCAAAGGAGCTTTTAAATGAAAAAAATTTTTGTAATACTTCTAATAAGTAGCATTTCTCTAGGATTCCTCTCCAACTGCAGACGCTTCAAGACATTTGAAGAAAGAGTCGAGTGGGTTACAAGCAAGCTAAGTTCAAAATTAGATCTAGACGATGAACAAAAAAAGGCTTTAGATAAAATCAAACTAGACATTATAGGGAAAAAAGACGAAATCGGTCTGAATAGAGGCAAAGCAATGGAAGAAGTCATTGCCGAAATCAAAAAGGATACCTTTGACAAAGAAAGAGTAAATACTATATTTACCAGTAACCAGGAAAAGAGAGACAAAATGCGTAGATTCTTCATCGATAAAATGGCTGAATTTCATACCGTATTGCGGCCAGAACAAAGAGAAAAATTAGCAAGTCTCATGCAAAAATTTTCACATAAAAGAAGAAAGTATTGGGGACAATAGGTATACAGTGTGCCACAGCAAGATTTCCAGCAGATAGTTACAGAAAGTAAAAGCATTGTTTTGGGCGCTATTCGGCAAAATCTTTTCGAGAGATTTGCCTATGCCATAGATGATGTAGCACAGGAGACATATCTGAAAGCGTACAAAGCCTTGCAAAAAAACTCATTCCGTGGAGATGCAAAAATAAGTACCTGGCTATACACTATAGCCAGAAATGAATCCTTACGGATGAATCGTAAATTAGGCAAGGAGGAAGAAATTGCTAAAAAGCTATTAGAAAAGCAAATCCAAAGTACACACCTAACAAATGAAGCTAAATTAGACATGAACCCACAAGACCTTCTGCACAAACTTCCAGCAAAGTATAAGAACGTTATGGAGTTGTATATAATGGGAAAATCCGTAAAAGAGATCTCGGCTTCCCTTTCCATCAACCAAGGTACCGTAAAATCTCGAACCTTCCGAGCCAAAGAGTTCCTACAAAGATTGTTCACACATAGGTAAAGCAATGTTAGAAAGAGAAATTGAAAAACGTTTAACAAATGTCCATTGGGATAAAAAGATTTCACAAGTAGTACAAGCCAAAATCCGCGAGAAAAGGCATAAAAAACAAATACTAGGAATGCTCTCGCTTTTGCTAGTTATAACGACTAGTTACTTTTCTCCTCTTCCTATTCAGAAAAAGGTGATAGATGTTGTAAGTTTCTCTTCAGATTATAGTATAACAAATAGTTTGCTAAATGAAATAGGAATTACAACAGAATACGAGGACTGGGTTTTCCAATCAAGTTTTCTTCCTTGAGAAAAATGGAAACAACTTCCCGTACAACACTAAACCTGCATGGATGTAGGATAAAAAAACTAATGTCAAAAAGTGTAGAAATGAAAATAGCTGAGGAATCTCTTTTAGAAAAGGAAATACTTTAAATGTAAAATCTTTGTTCGCATAGTACAACAAATAATTGTATAGCAGCATAAAGTAAATGAACAAAACAGAAAATAAGAAGGGGTAGAAATACTTTTTCTTCAATGCTTTATATATCCTCTCGCATAGTCATTGTCTCTGGCAATCGGGTAATTACCAAGGTTTCGTCAATGTCCATTTGACATGCAAGTCCCTCTGCCTCTCCTAATTGCTCATCGATAAACCTACACTTACAATTTTCACAACTACCTGACCAACAATGCTTACGCAAAACAATGTCAAAACTTTTAGTTGTTAACGAAGCAAAGTGAAAGCCTCGCAACAAACAAACTGACTTAGGAACACGGTATTTCTTTCCCAAGATTTCAATAAAAACAAGGTCCTCTTCGATATTGTCGCCAAATATCAAACTATATGAATCTTTAGAACCTTCAAAAAGCATTTAATTGACCTATATCTTCCCATTTGAAATATGTGATATTTAAATGAAAGCATTTTTAGTTTTAGAGAACGGCAATATCTTTGAAGGCGAATCGTTCGGTTACGAAGGCCAAGAAGTCGGTGAAGTTGTTTTTAATACTTCAATGGCTGGCTACCAGGAAATCTTAACAGATCCTTCTTACTGCAAACAAATCGTTACGCTGACCTATCCAATGGCTGGCAACTATGGGATTTCTCCAGAAAACATGGAGTCTAAAAAAATCCAAGCGAGTGGCTTAATCGTAAAAGAGTATGTGGACTACCCATCTAACTTCACAAGCGAAGAGACACTCAAGAGTTTCTTGGTACGGCATAAAGTTCCAGGTATCCAAGGGATTGATACACGCAAATTGACACGTCTTATCCGAGATAAAGGAGCCCCGAAAGGTGGTATCTTTATCGCAGAAAAATATGATAACTCATTCCTAGAGGAAATCAAAAAGTTTCCTGGTTTGAAAGGGATGGATCTGGCTCAAGTTGTAAGTACAACAGAACGCTACTCTTTCGGTGAACATACTTCTGACAAGCCCAATATAGCCGTCTATGATTACGGAGTCAAAACCAATATTCTGCGAAAATTAGATCAGACAGGTTTCTCTGTACATGTTCTACCAGCAAAATACCCAATACAAGATGCTTTGCAAGAGAACTTCTCTGGCTTCTTGCTCTCCAATGGTCCAGGAGACCCTGAACCTCTAGATTACGCTATCGAAACTGCCAAAACTATTATAGACTCAGGCAAGCCCGTTTTGGGAATCTGTCTTGGCCACCAAATCATCGGTCAGGCAATGGGAAGAAAAACTGGGAAACTAAAGTTTGGACATCGTGGTGGCAACCAACCCGTACAAAACACCAAAACTAAGAAAGTAGAAATGACAAGTCAAAATCATGGATTTACTGTTTTGGGAGAAGATTCGCAGGCAAATCCGATTTCACATAAAAATTTGAATGATAATACAATTGCTGGCATTGAAACTAAGGGAAAGCCAATTCTTTCTGTACAATACCATCCAGAAAATTCGCCTGGTCCACGTGACGCAGAATATATTTTCGAGGATTTCTATAAAATGGTGACTGAAGGCAAAAATTAGACTAGGCTTGGCTGTCCATGGTTTCTGATTTACGAATGATATTGATCTTTGCTTGAGCGATCCTACGAAGTTCTATCATCTGTTCCAGGTGATACTTCAGGATCGTGTCGTATTCTACTTTTGCTTCCATTGACTTCAATGTATTACGGATAAAGACAAAATCATTCAAACGAGTGATTTTGCCCGTCATAATCAACTTTTTGACGATATCAAATTCATATTTACGAAAATGGATACGCACCAAAAATTCTACAGAAAATTGCCCTGTCAGCTTTGTCCATTTAGAATTTGTATTATCTTTTTTCTTTTTATTAAACTCTTGGTATTGCTGTTCTTCTGATTCTTCGTCAAAATCATCATTGTGTCTTTCTCGGTAGAGCTTGAAAAGCTTTTCTTTTTTCCGACTATCGGTATACTCAAAACCATTTGTAGAAATCATTTTGGAGAGGTCTTCAATCGCAATTGCTTCATTGAGACTTCGCCCTAAATCGGTATTATTGTATTCTTTCTCACGCCCCTTTAGCTCCCGGATAATTTGGAAACTAGATTTTCGTTTGTAAAAGGTAGCTTCATATTTTTGGATCAAACTAGATTCTGAATAATGTTTTAACTCATTCAAGATACTCTGTTCTGCAAATATATATGCTTTTACTTCTTGGACAAATAAAGAGGCGTCTGCATGGACAACATTGATAACAAAAATATAATGGGTCTCTTCTAGCTGCTTCAAGTATTGTCCAATCTCTTCTTCTGAGATGCTCAAAGCCTGAGCAGCCTTGCGAAAAAAAGCTTCTGAAGTTGGAATTTTCTCTTTCCCACGAATATTCTCATCCTTGATCATATTCGCTATTTCAAGTGCAATTTTAAGCTGTGGCATAAATTAGATTACTTTCCCATCTATCTCATCTAAAAAGTCGAGGATTTCTTCAAAAGACTTAATATGCCCCTCAATTAAAACTTCAAACCAGTCATGGAAAGTACGCATCCCTTCGTATTTAGGAAATGACTTTTTATCTCTAAAGTACAAGGCAAACATATATTGGAAAATGTCTTGGCCAAACTCATCAAAAAAGTCAGCTGTACTTTCTTTATCAGTAAAGGAAGGAACATGAAAAGATTCGACATAATTCAGTATTTCTTCATCATCTTGTTCTAAAGGAATATTCTTGCTTGTATGGATATCTTTTACCCAATCCAAAAACTTTTTTTTACCTCTAATTTTGACAATAGAAATGGAATCATCCTCAACAAAGACATCGAGTTCTTCTCCATCGGCTTCAAACTCATCATCATTCAAATCATGAAAATCTCTATCACTCATTGGGAACCCCCCTTTTTTACTTTTATAGAACATAGATAAAATTCTGTCATTACATTTTATTCATAATTCAACAAGTTCCGTAAAGGCTTACGCCATAGCAGGACGAGAGGATATAAAACAACCAAAAAAGCAATCGGAATAATAGAAATTAAAATAAATACCAATAAAGAGGAGGAGAACTCTATCGGTAGAGTCCACCCAAAGGCATTCTTATTAATAACACCTATTATAATAGGGTTTAAGAGCAAAGAAGACATAATTCCCATGATAAACCCAAAACTAATTAAAAAAAGACTTTCAAAAAAGATCACTCCTCCTACTTGCACTAAGTTGCCACCAATAGAACGCATAACTCCTAAAAGTCGAATCTTCTGGTACATATTATGAAGTATGGAGGAAAATAAAGAAAGAAAAGCAATCAAACAAGCAGTGACTTTTAAAGAGTTTAATACCTCAAAAACCTTAGCCATCTGTCGCAAATAAAGTTCTTTCAACTGTTGTGCTTGTAACAATTGCCAATGACTATTCGGCATCCATGATAAAACTTCTTTTTCTACTTCCCCACGCTCTACAGTATCCTTAACAAAAAAACGCAAGGAATTGTACTTAGTGAAGTTAAAAAACTTTCTATAATTGCGAACATCCATCAAAATTGTACCACTCTCGGAAAAGAAATCTTCGCGAATTCCACGAATGTGAAAGCTTTGCATTCCCAATTTCGTCCGAATCGATAAAGTATCACCAATCGACAGACTGGAAAGATGTGCCAAATTAGCAGATACCATAATATCAGTTTCAGCTAGTAGAGAGGGAAATCCTGACAAACCTAGTTTTTTTTCACGCAAACGAGCTTTTTCTGTATCAAATGCATGGATTGTATATACCTTTTTGCCACTTATTACCTTAGCATTCAAAACAAAAACATTCACTTCTTCGATTGCAGGGTGTGCTTCTAATTTCTGTTTCACCCAAAGGGGAATTCCTATCGCCGTCTTTTCGTACAAATCTCTTTTATTTACCAGTGAATAATCATAAGGGAAGTCTCTATCCACCCAGTTTAAAACGGAGGCTTTATAACTATCAGTCAAAGTAGAGAGGGAAAGAATCAAAGAGATGGAAAGCATCAATGTAGCAGCAGTTAAACTATTTTTAGTATAGTTTCCTTTCACTTCCTCAATACCGATACGAAGGGCTAAGAGCTGTTGGCTGGTTTTTGTTATCACAAAATGAATGCTTCGCGTGAGAGATAGCAATAACCAGGGAAAACATAAGACTTGTCCTATAATAACCATAGCAATAGCACACAAACCATAATAAGGAACACTTACGTTTGGTAATTCAGCAACTTGGTAAGCCAATACCAACAACACAACCCCCATGAATAGCAAAAAAATTGGTCGTAAGCGAATGGAACCTTGGGGAACATCTCTAAGAATAGAAATAGGTTTGAGATGAAAAGAGTACAGTGCAGGAACACCTGCAGAAATAAAGGAACCAAAAACTCCTAAAAACAAACTAATCCAGAGCAAATAAGGAGGAATGGTACTGTAAGAAATTGTTTGGTCTATATCCGCAGTCATTGACTCACCAGAAAAAAAAGAAAACTGGGATATATAAAGCCCTAATGCAATTCCTGTAATTGTGGCTATAATTCCCAAAAATACGCTTTGGAACAGGAAAAGACATACATTCTCTAGTGGAGTAGCTCCCAAACACCGCAAAATACCCATTTCCCTTTTTCTGTCTAAAAAAATCCCTGACATGGTATTTGAGACCAAGAAAAAAGCAATGATCACGGAAATGCCGGAAAGAATTATCAGATTCAAATGAAAAGACTTTAGAACACCTGAAGCTCGCTGGCGTATTTGCTCTGCTGACTCAACAGCAATACCAGGATACCGTTTCTGCAAAAAGTTCTCTAATGCAGTTTGCCTTTCTACAGAAGCACCACTCACGTCTAGCAAAAGATAGCTTATCTTTTTTTGTCCAGGAAAACGTCGCCAAGAGTCACGAATATCTTCCAAAACAAATAAGCCCCCATCAGAAGCAATTTGCTGGTATGAATCTATGCGATACTCTTTACTTCGGTATTCAAATGACAATGGCTTTGAATTTAATTTTTGGTACAAAGCCTCACTCAACCATACCTTAGTATTTAAGGAAGCATTTGGTGTTACTTTTTCTCTAGGTGCTAAAAAATACTTAGCTTCTTTCCATATATCAACCGCCTGGTAATTGACAGAAACAGTTTTACCATTTAGCTTTGTTGTGAGTCGCTTTTGGATTCTAGGGGAAATCTGCTTAATCCAAGAAAAATCTGGATAATAAAAC
>JBCCIA010000097.1:0-16018 GCA_039028475.1 Spirochaetota bacterium
ATCAATCGTTAGGTTACTTGAGGTTAAACTATTGGTGACACCGATTGTTACTATCGCCCCACCAGTAACGGCACGCATTCCCAAATTGAAGGAGTTGTGTGATGTATTGGTGCCATAGCCGACAAAGACATTATTAATTGTCCCCAATACTGTTGGATATACCCAAGCACAAACCGATCTCGTCGCATTTCCCGATGGTAGGTTTGTATCACTCCCTTGTAAGTAAGCACTACCGTTGAACTCTAATGCACCATTGGTTTCCCCATAGATACCACTAGTCATTGTAGCTCCGTTATTTGTTAAATCACTACCCGTGTCGGTGGAATAGTCGTAGAGAGTTGTTGGTTGAGTAGTGGCATTTGGGAAACTTGTAAGTGCCCAAAAGCCAACAAGACCGTCTTCTTCGACTTTTTCAATCTTGGAACCGTTAGATATATAGATATTTTTGGCAGCGAAGGTTACTCCCAAATAATCTTCTAATCCAGCTCGGTAGCCGACTCCATCTGCACCCCCTGTTTGTTGGCCGCCGACAACGGTATAAACCGAGTTTACAACTGCGGAGTTTGTGGATTGGATTTTGATTCTTCGTAAGAGCTTATTATTTCTATCGACAAAAAAGAGGTTATAACCGTCTGTTGCTATAGTTTCCACCCAGTCTGACATTCTTGTCGCGGTTCCGATGCCATCAGATGTGCCGGCGTTACCATCACCGACGATGACAGATGTGGAATAGTCAGCTGTACTAATACGATGAATCTCATGACCGCCCAGTTTATTTGTATAGAGGTAGCCATTGAGGTAAATTAACTCCTTAGTAGATGGTACGGAAGCGATGGTAGTTACCTTATAATCGGCAAGGGATAATTTTTTGATATTATTGTTATCAGCAATATATAAATTTTGGCCATCGGTGGTAAGTCCCCTCGGGTAGTTAAATCTTGCTGCGGTGCCAATGCCATCGACATTTGCTCCTGTTGGTTCTATTACCGATGTATCACCGGCAATGGTAGTAACTGTCCACGGACTACCAATTGTGATGCGCCTGACCCTTCTCCCATTACTTTCTGTAACAAAAAGATAGGTTCCGTTTGTAGTAATAGAGCTGGGGTTGTTAAAACTAGCAGTGGTACCGTTTCCATCGGCAAAACCAGCACTTCCAGTTCCTGCTATGGTAGTCACAGTACCGGTACTATCCATCATACGAATACAATCGTTGCCATTGCTGCCCCAATAAAGGGTATCGTTCACCATTATAAGGTCTATAGGATATTTTACCTGGGCAGTAGAGCTGTCTCCATCTACCAGCCCGAAGCCGTTAGCGATAAAAGAGGTTTTTTTCCCTCTATAGGTAGGAATTTTCAAAGCAGCGGCTGGGTACGTACGCAGACTATCACCTACAATTGTTCCTGCGACACAGTTGATATTAATATTCGATATATCAGCAATTAAAGTTCCTGATGGAGAACCGGCTGTAACAATCGTACAGGTTTTACCTTCAGGCTGAGAAGTGATTTGTACTCCATATGTCGTACTATCGACGATACCAGTTCCTGTTGTCGTCCAATTGGTCGAAGATCCAGTAACGCTAACCGATTCTAGACTGGACTCGTCGCTTGTATTGATAACATTCACCGTGAGACCGGCCGTTGCCCCAAGGTTGCTTATAGTTCCACTGATGTGGTAGCGGTTTATCACACAGGCGATGCTTACAGAAGTCACATTTGTAGTGGTGATAGTTCCTGTGTTGGAGGATGCTGTGCAGGTAAAGCCCTGTGAGGTAGGGTTGGTAGTAACAGCCACATTGTATGCAGTTCCACTAGCTAGTGCGGGAAAGGTAAAGGAGGTGGAACCCGCAGTAACGTTCAGTGAATTTGTGCCGTCACTTAGAACCAAATCTGTTGTACCTGAGTTAGGAGTCACATTCCAGGAAATAGAACCACCGACGGCGTAGGTATTGGCCGTGTAAGCCGACGAAGCAACATTGGATGCCAGGTAATTGCTTTTGCAGCCGATCGCCTGTAGAGTAGCCGTACTGCTACCAGCATAGGTATAGGAAGTTCCTGCCGTTCCTGTAGAGCAGGTGTTCGCCGTTGTTCCACAAGCTGGAGTGCTAGAGTCGCTGTAGCAGATCCAAGACGATGTGGTTGTTGAGGCTAGGGTGATGCCAGTGCCCGCGTCTAAAGCTCCGGCAGCAAGGCTGAAAGTAGGAGTTGCTACCTGTAAGTTGTAGAATGTAGTTGCCACCGCCGAGTTGCTATAAAGATTTGCACAAGCAATAGCTTTGAGCATGGTATTGTCAGCAGAAACTGTAGTGGCTCCTATATACAGGGTTCCCGTTCCCGAACAAGCCGGTGTAGAACCATCTGTGGTGTAATAGATGGCTGTCGCATTTGTTGCGGTGATTGTTACCGATTGGTCGTTGTTGTATGTCCCCAGAGTAGGGCTAAACACCGGTGTTCCGACTGTTCCTGAGAAAGTCAGGTTAGATGTGACTACGTTGGAACCTGCATAGCCAGACGAACAGGAAATGGCCTTTACCGTTGTAGCTGTATTGAGAGAGAAGGCTGAAGAATAGGCAGTTCCGGCGGAGCAATTCCCTGTAGTGCCATCGCAGGAAGGGTTAGAACCGTCTGTGCTATAACAGAGGGTTTGTGAACCTGCTGCCGGTGTTGGACCGTTAGCTGTAAGGGAGACGTCGTTGGTAATACCAGTCAATGCGGAGATAGTTGGGTCGGGAACAGAGTCTGTCACACAGGTAACGGCAATGTTTGTGATATTGGATGTTGCCACCGTACCGGAAGCATTGGTGATAGAACAGGTTTGGTTGGGACTACCCGTGGGTTGCCCGGTTACTGTTGCAGAATACGTTTCTCCGTTTATTAGGGAAGTTGGAAAAGCAAACCCACCATCTGCCGCAATCGCAAGCGATTCACTACCATTATTGGTAATGGTAACTGTGCCGGATAGTCCGCTGACAGAGCCACCAATGGTGTAAGCGGTTACACAAGAAAGAGAAACTCCAGTGACATCGGAGTCGACTACTTGGCCGGTGCTTGCTGAAAGGCTACACCTCTGACTGGAAGGTTGTGTAAGGATAGAAACGCTGTAATTGCTTTTACTGTTGACCTGTGTTGCAAAGGTCTTACTTGTATCAGAAGAGGCTACACTCAAATCATCACCGCTGTTGTTTTGCAAAACCAAGCCAGAACCGGTGAGACCAGTGATGCTACCTACCGTTATGTTAAAAGGATTGTAAGAACAGGAAACATTGACAATTACATTTGTACTGCTAATCGTTCCCGAACCACTCGTTACAGAACAGGTTTGTGAGAAGGAAGTTGGCTGTGCCAATACACTCGCATTATAGGAACTTCCATCGACGACAGCAGTCGGGAAGGTGTAAGAAGCCGAGCCGTTAGGCACTGTAATTGTATCACCGCCGTTGTTTTGCAATTGCAAACCCGTTCCATCCAGCCCAGATAGAGCAACACTCACGGTATAGTTATTGCTACAGTTGACAGTAATTCCTGTCACATTGCCACCAGCGATTACCCCATTGCCACCGCTTACTGTGCAGGTTTGAGTTGGGCTGCTAGGTTGTGTATCGACTACTATGCTGTAATTTGTTCCACTGCTGATGGGACTTACAAAGTTAAAGGAGGAAGCACCACTACTGGCAGAAACAGTCTGTCCACTTATGGTATCACGCAAGGTAACTGTTCCTGCTCCTAGCCCTGCTATGCTGCCGCCTAGAGTGTAGGTATTATTGCTACAAGTTAGTGAAACATTACTAATATCAGCTGATGCAATGCTCCCACTGGCATTCGATACACTGCAAGTCTGCCAAGGATTGGTGGGAGAAGAGCTAACGGTAACATTGTAAGCGCTTAGGTCATCGAGAGTCGTTGGGAAAGCAAAGGTTCCATTGGAACTTACATTAATAGTATCTCCACCATTGTTTTGCAATTGCACCGAACTTGCTAACCCAGCGATACTACCTGAAACTACGTATTTGTTGGTTGCACAGTTTATGGTGATGGAGGTTACATTTGCCGCACCTACCGTTCCACTTCCTCCAAAAACGTCACAGGTTTGTGCTGGTGTCATAGGTTGTGTTGCTACAGAAACAGAGAAAGTCTGTCCACTGGTAACCGAAGTCGGGAACGCGAAGCTGCCATTTGCAGATACAGTCAAATTGTCACCGCTATTGTTCTGTAGCACCAAACCACTCCCAGCGAGTCCAGAGATGGTTCCACTGATTAGATAATTATTAGTAGAGCAGGAGACTACAATATCGCTGACATCTCCGTGGTTGATGCTTCCACTGGCGTTGGTGACAATACAGGTCTGGGCAGGAATAGAGGTACTATCCAAGGCAGTTACTGAATAGGATGTGCCGTGCTGGAAAGTTGTGGGAAAGGAAAAGCTGCCATTGGCGTTGATGGTGATCACTTCCGAGCCATTTTGTAAATAGAGCGTAGAGGCTAAACCTGAGACAGTTCCTGAAATGGTATATTCTTGTGGTACACAGTCGATAACTATAGTATTGACATCTCCTGACTCCACAGTTCCCTCTCCACCTGTCAGTGAGCAATTTAACGAAGAATCGAATGGTTGGGTTGTTATGGAAACAGAATAGCTGTCGCCTTTTTGGTACTCTGCGGCAAAGGCAAAGCTCGAAGCATTTACCGCTAGGGATTCGCCTTTATTGTTTTCTGTAAGGGTAATGGTATTGCTTGCCAGGCCACTCGTAGTTCCCCCGATAGTGTATGCAGTAGGAGAATTCGATAAACCACGCAAAAATAGCAGAGAGGCAAAAAGAGAGTTTTCTTTTGTAAAGGAGCAAGATTGCGATAAGAGAATGCATCCAACTAGCAAACTGTTGCGCAATTTTGCAAATAGATTGTAATACTTTCCCAAGATATACCTCTCATACTTTATAACAAATGAGAATTATAAATTTAGCAAGAAATTCTCTTAAGAAAGGCCATTTGTGAGATTTATTCTATATCTATTTATATATCCTTTAGAATTGATTTCTTAAGTTACTTCAGCTTGATAAATGGCAACGGAGCGCCTGGAGCCATATAAGTAGGCAATTTCCCATCCCACTTTTCAATAGCATTGAGCTGGATCATCAACGGAGTCACGGATTGGTTTTTCAAACGCAAGGTTTCTGCATCTGCCTTGGCTCTTTCGATTTTTTGTTTTGCTTCCATCTCTACACGTTTTAAGTCCCGTTCTGCCTTTTGGGCCAATTGCTCTGCTTCTTGTTTCGCTTCAATCGCATCTGCAAAAGCCTTGGAAAAGCTAAAGTCTTTGATCGAAAAGTCATCGATAAGTATGTTGTATTTCGCTAGACGTTTGGCAAGAGCTTCTTTGATGGTATTGCTTACGACTTCTCGTTTGGTGATGACTTCATCTGCTGTGTACTTAGCTGTAGCAGCTTTTACCACTTCTTTGACAGCAGGGTCTATAATATTCACTTCGTAGGATTCTCCTACATCGCGGTAGAGAATATTTACCTTAGCTGGGTCTAAGTGGAAGTTTAAGGCGATGTGGGTAGTAATAGTTTGTAGGTCTTTCGAAGACGCATTGGTTTTGGTTTCGTTTTTCTTTACGCGGACATCGATTTCTACAATAGATTGGACAATGGGTACACGAAAGTGTAAGCCTTCGCTAAGGACTCTGTCGGAAACTGCTCCAAAGTTTAGTATAACCCCTCTATGCCCTGCCGAGATTTTTGTAAATGGATTGAGTAGTTGTACTGCAAAAACTATGATAAGGATCAATACAAAAACCATCCATTTGTTGCCGGAACCTAATAGTTTGTTCCAAAAGCCCCCATTGATATGCACTACTTTTTCTTTTGCCATTTGTATATACCTCGTTTATCGTTTATTCTGTGAAGAAATATTGTAATAACTTTCTTGATTGTTGGGCATCTAACCCTTTACCTAAGAACTCACCGTTTACCCAAATTTCTAGGTGTAAGTGGATCGATTTATTGCTTTTTTCAGCTTCTGCTCGGAGTCCTGAGTTTCCCACTGTACCAATTTTCTGTCCTTTGCGAACACGAGTACCAATGCGAATCGATTTTGCAATAGAAGACATGTGGTTGTAAGAACTCATAACACCATTTTGGTGATCGATCCAAATTTGTCTTCCTCCAAAATCTCTGTCTACAAAAGTCACTCTATGGTTTTTGGTGTAGTCGATTGCGTCTTGGTAGCTCTCAGGAGTCATGGGAACATATTTGTGGTCGGCTCGTACAATGATTCCATCGGCGATTGCAATTATAGGATCTTGTATGCTAAGTGCTTTTTGGCCTTTAGCTGCATCTTTTTTGTATATAATATCGATACCCTTATGAGTTCCGTTGCGATAGGCTCTAGGAGCACCAGGGAGGGAGTAGGCGACTTTAGGAAAGAGTGCACCTGGAATAGGATAACGGTAGCCAGTTAAGTTCTTGTTGATTCCTGTTAGATTTGCTGTATTCAGCTGGACCTTTAAATTATTGATATAAAGTGCACCTTTACGCTTTTTACGAAAATACACCCTCAGCAGAGTTGCATCAATATTACCAAATTTGATCTGTTGTTTTTGTTTTGGATCCTGTTCTTTGTGCAAAGCAAACCATTTCTCTCGTTTTAGAACCTGGATTTGGAAGGAAAGGATATTTGCGTTTTTTGCTAATTCTAAATATACTTGGTTCATCAAACGTTTTTTGCCAAAGTCTACCAACAACCATTCATCTTTATCGGTATCCTCTGTCTTCCACTGGGTATGGGAATTGGAATCGAAAAGGTTGTGCCCACATAGGTTTGCTGAATAACAAGAAGATACTTGGTAGGTAAAGGGAGTCGGGGAGATGAAAGAAAAGTCAATCGAATCTTTTTTAGGAGAAAAAAAATTTGGTGTATGTCGCTTGCTGTTTTGCGCCGCAGCAAAGGTAGAACAATGGCAAAGAAATAGGCTAAAAAGGAGTAGGATAGATCGTTTCATTGTGGTTTGTTTTTGAGAAAGGTATTTTTGAAGTTTTGCAATTGTTCTGGGAGAACCGCTGTATCGGATGCTTTTTGGTTTTCGGCTTGGATCTCTTCATATATTTCTTTGCGAAAGACTGATATATGCTTAGGAGCTTTGATTCCAAGCTTTACTTGATCGCCACGTACTTCGATGACAACTAATTCTATATCATTGCCAATGACTATGGATTGGTTGGATTTTCGCGAGAGAATGAGCAAAACTACTCCTTTTCCTCGACTTCGGCGTTTGCTGGCATCATTTGGTAGCGTATAGGGTGTGCTGGATCACGTGAGATGTACTGCTTGGCTAATTTTTTCTCTGGGTTGATTACAACAGGGCCTTGCAAGTTAGCAGTCATCTTACTCATATCTTCGTTGGGGATGGTGACAATGAGTAGAGAGAAGCCTTGTGCTGTTTTTTGTAGATCAATCTCTGCTAATTCTTCTTCTGTAAGTAGAGGGTCGTAGCTTTCTAAAAAAATGTTTGGTTGTATGACAATGAAAGCTAAGTCTTTTTCTTCTAAGGATTGCAGCCATTGGAAGGGAGCTTGGGATTCTTCTTCGATAAGGGCAAATTTTTCGCAGTTGTCAAAACCAAACAACCCTTCTTTGAAAGTGAGAATCTGTTTTTCCGAGATCTCAATTTCGCCAAAGGGTCTGGAGTGAATTGTGAAACCCATTTATTTATCTGGTCTAACGGAGAAAATCGATCAGAGTAGGTTTGATAACTTTGGAACCTACACTCAAGGCATATTGGTGTACGCTTTGCAACCACTTCAAGTTCATGATAGTTTCAGGAAAGTCAATGCCTTCATTTTTGGCTAAGATCTCGGTCATATAGGTCTTATCAAACTCTATCCTCTTGGTGTGTTCGTCTAAGCGGTTCATCTTGGCACCAACTTCGGAACGATGACGTAAAACGTTCTCCAAAGCCAAATCGATATTCTTCAAATCACGGCCAGAGATACGCTCTTGGTCTTTGTTCGTTAGGTCTTCTTTGAGCTGGATAAGTACATCGAACATAGACAAACCAGTTACTGTTGCCGTTGAGGAGTATTCATTGGGGGCGTTTGTGTTGTCTGCATCTAAGATACCTAGGTCTTTGAGGACTGTTCCTTCCCCTACATCTTCCAGCCAGAGTTGGTGGGGTGTAGTCGTGATGAGAGAAATGTTGTCATCACCCAGTTTGCTCGCTTTTACTTCTGCGGGAGAGTTGTTGATCTTGTCTATGATGTCATCGACTGTGTCACCAGCAGATACATGGATTTCTACGCCATCAATCTTGAACTTACTATCCGAAGTGGCCTGGTAGTTCGAGTTATTTATCCCACTAGTAATACTCATATTGCTCGCCCAAAATGCTTTGTTACCAGGGGTTGTAACACCGATATACTCACCACGCTCGATCTCGCGTAATTGCTCACCCGTATCGCCTCTGTACTGCACGCCAACAATCTGGTTTTGGATTTCTGTGCCTTTGAGACCTTTCTTCGCACTATCGATAGCAACAAAGGGAGCTTTTTCGACTTCATGCCCACCGAATAGATATTGCCCAGTTGCATCGCGGGTATTGGCAATATCGACAAGAGCACGTAGGTGTTGGTCAATTTCTTTGCCTATCGCTACTTCCAATTCAAAGCCATTGTCTCCTTGGTAGACACCATTGGAAGCCTGCACTGTTAGGTAGCGAACACGTTGGACGATTTCTGTTACTCGTTCCATGTTACTATCTGTGAGTTGGAGGCGATTCTTGCCATCGTTCACATTGCGTGAATATTGTCCCAGTTCATGGATTCTGGAACGAAAGTACATTTGATTTGTTGCTAGACCTGGTTCATCGGAAGGTCGCTTGAGCTTCATTCCAGTTGCTAACTGGTTTTCTACTGTGTCTAATTCAGATTGGTGTCTATTTAGGTTATTCACCAAAGTGTTGTTCATAATTTGATTTGTAATTCTCATGCGTTTACACTCCCAATCGGTTGATTATAGTATCTAACATTTCGCTATAGGTTTGGATCATCTTCGCAGATGCGTTGTAGGAATGTTGGAATTGTACCATATTGGCCATTTCCTCATCCAAACTAACCCCCATGACGGATTGTCGGAGGTTTTCGTATTCTACCAGCACGGCTTGCTGTGTTTCTGCCTCTTGCTTGGCTTCTCTTGCCTGTGTTCCCAATTGGGAAATCATCGAGTTGTAAAAATCTCCCACAGTTTTGTCTGTCTCGAACATCACTGGTTTGTCGCGGAGAGCAGTTGCTAATAGGAGGGCATTGCTGCCATCTTTGAAGCCATTTGGTGTGTTGTAATCACCCGTTCCACCGATGTCTTTACCACGGCTGGCAGCGATACTTTTGCTGTTGTTTTGGATCTCAGCACTGATTTCCATATTGCTTGCAGGGTGAAAATGTGGGGTGAAGCTAACATCTTCAAGAGGAGATTGCAATTTGTTCAATTCTCCGACACGCTTGTAGTCAAAAGATCCTGCTCTACCACTGGAAACTAATATTCCTGTCATTCCCACCAGTAGATTCCCTGAGTCCTCTAAATGGCGGATCATAAAATTGTTTTTAGGGCTATCTGTTGCGATTCTTGCTTTGAGTGCGAGTTGGTTGTCGTGGTTCATGTAAGCAGTGACACCAGCTTCGCTATTGTTGATCCTTTGCATGACAGCTTTCAAAGTGTCGTCTTCTCGGTAGGGGATATATACTGCTGAGGATTTTTCGTCGGACTTTTGCAAAGTAATAGTACCAGATAATCCTAAAGGTCTGGCGGCATCGATAGAAGTTTTTCCAGTTACCCGAAACACGGCTGTTTTATCATTCACCCCATCGCCATCGGAATCAATTTCAGCAAAAGTATTGTTAGCCAAGGGACGGTTGTTAAAAAAGTCAACATTGGTCTTGCCATTCATACCGAAACCATCACGGTGGATTTCATTGGTGACATCTTTTACATTCAAAGCCAAGCTATCCAATTGGTCGATTTTCTCACGTAAGAGAACGTCGCGGACTTCCATTAGACCTTGCAATTTTCCACTTTTTAATAAGACTTGTTTGCCAGTTTGTTCCCAGTACAGGTCGACTCCGCCATCTTTTTGTGGATTGCCTTCTAAACGGATTTTTTCCAATTTGGAACCTTGTACCATGACTTGCTGGCCGACAAATACCATGAATTCATCTTTATCACTGCGACCGACATTGATATCAGCAAGAGCCGACATCTCTTCTACTGCTTTGTCACGCTTGTCATAAAGGTCATTGGGTTGGTCACCCATCGCTTCTGCTTTGGCGATTCTTACGCTTAGGTCACGCACGGTTCCTGCCAAGCTATTGAGCATTTCCGTACGAGATACAAGTTCACGATTCGCTTGCTTTTGCAGGGAATCTAATTTGCCAAACGCGTCCTTGATACGTGTTGATAGGCCAATCGCCTTTTCTTTGACAACGGCACGGTGTGCAGATTCTTCTGGGTAATTCGCCAACTCTTCCCAAGAAGACCAGAATTGATCCAATTGTGTGCGGATGGTGGTGCCACCTGGTTCACCGAATACTCCTTCCATGCGGTAGAGGTAGTCATTCTTAGTTTGCCAGTATTCTTTGAGAGTTGTAGTTTCGTTGATCTTGTCATCGATAAAACTGTCTCTGATTCGTTCAATTACAGTAATTTCAGAACCTTGGCCGATTTGTCCGGCAACCTGTGCTCGGTTGAGAGCTGGTTCGTAAATCGGGTCGGTTGCCCCAGAAACCACTCTTTGCCGAGAATAATGTTTATTGTCAGCATTTGAGATATTATGCCCAGTGGTTTGGATGGCCTGTCTGTGCGTCGCCAGTCCGCGTTTGCCAATTTCTATACCTGAAAATGTAGAGCCCATAATAAATCCTTTATGCTTGTGTATTTAATAAAACAGAAGTCCGCCCTTTGGGAGCTTTAGACTGGTTCCCTTCGTAAGAAGGCATTTCAATATCAGAGGCCTGCTTGAGGGCATCGATCGACATAGAATAGATTTCGTGCCGGGTTTTGAGCAGCTTTTCGTTGATGAGAATTTTTTCCTTAAGATTGCCTACAACGCCCTTTAAGTCATTCGCTAAACCTTTTAGGCGGAAGTTGGACTGTCTATCGATCTGATTGAGAAATTCACTGAGGACAGGAACATCGCCCGCTTGCTCTAATTTCTCTTGTTTGTAGATTTTTTCTATCAAAGTCATCCGTTGTGTTTCGCAGTCTGAGGCGGTTTGGATGTGTTTCTGAGTTTCCTGGCTCAAAGATTCTATTTTTTTGGCCTCGGCGTTCATTATAGCAGTTTTTTTGCTATCCTCAATCGCCAAGAGATCCTTATAGATCTTGATTTCTTTCTTGAGAATGGTTTCCAGATTCTGTGTCCACTCAGGAGATAGTTGTTTCATTCTGCAGTCCTTAGATACATAATCGACCTGTTTTGGAGGAAACTTAGAGATTTTCTACTTTTTCTCTGTTTACGTGTACTTATGGGATGGTTACCACCAAATCCACTCGACGGTTCAAAGCACGGTTTTCCGAAGTGTCATTGGGAGCTATAGGTTTGAACTCTCCATAGCCCGACGCTGAGATTCTTTCTGGTTTGATGACCTTCTGTTTGAGGATGTAGCGGAGGACAGAAAGAGCCCTTTCGGTGCTGAGCTGCCAATTGTCTTTGATACGGATGGAACGCATTGGAATGTTGTCGGTGTGGCCCTCGACATAGATGAGGTTCTGTGGGTATTTTGCCAGAATGCTAACGATTTTCTTGAGAGCCGGCTTAGCACTGCTTTTGAGCACGGTTGAGCCAGAAGAAAAGGAGATTTTTTCATCCAGGTTGATGGTAAGCCTGGTGCGGGTCTTTTTTAGGCGTATTAGGCCGGCTTGGATCTCTTTTTCCAACTTTTTCTCCAATTCCAGGAATTGGTTGTTCATCCGCTCGATCTGGCGTTTTTGTTCTTCATTGATGTTTTGTAGAGTTGTGATTTCACTTTTCAGCGCGGCGTTTTCTTTTCGCAGTGCGTTGAGTTTGACGCGGCATTTGTTGATGATCCCCTTGCATTTGGCGATGATCTTTTTCTCGCGCGTAGTATAGCCCTTTTTGATAGTTTGGTTGTTGCTAGATAATTCCCGGATTTGCTTTTCATAAGCTGCAAGTTTGGCGGAGAGTTTTTTTTCATTGTCCCCACTGGATTGCTGGAGTGTGCCAATTTGCGAACGCAGTTCTTTCGCATCGCTTTCGCATTTTTGCAATTTGCTATCGAGTTCTCGGCGTTGTTTTTGTAGTGCGTCGTATTCCTCAAAGGTGTAGTAGGGGTAGACTTCCTCTTCGGCTGATATGGGGAAAATGGCTGCCAAACTTGCCAGTATTAAGACAATCAATAAATTTTTCACGCGAAACTCCTCAACTCTATCTCTTACTAATCGGGAAAATCGCTAAAAAAGTAGAGAGCTAAAGTCTGGCAGACTTCAAAATTTGTTGTTATTGGTAGATTTTGCTCTTGGCTGCAATGCTTGACAGTGCTACTCCTAGCTGACAGGATAGCGAAAGTATGCAAGAACTCCCCATTGGTATCCAAACCTTTCGCAAAATGCGTGAGGGTAATTTTCTCTATATCGATAAGACCCGTTCTATCTATGAGCTTGTGAAAAAGCCTGCGGGAGCCTATTTCTTATCTCGCCCGCGTCGTTTTGGCAAAAGTGTCCTGATTTCTACTTTAGAAGAGCTTTTTTTAGGGAATCGCGAGTTGTTTCAAGGGTTGTGGATGGACAGTGCTGAGTTTGCTTGGGAGAAGCATCCTGTATTGCGTTTTGATTTTAGTAAGCAAAAGGTGAGAACTTCTGATGGCTTATTGCGTTTCTTGTATACGGAGCTTGCCTATTTAGCAGAAACATACAAAGTTACATTGGAGACCGAAGATTACTATTCGCAATTCCAAGAGCTGATTAGAAAACTTGGCAAGAATGATAAAGTGGTGATTCTCATTGATGAATACGATAAGCCAATCATCGATCATTTGGAAGACTCCAAACTTGCTGTCGAAATGCGTGAAGTATTGAAAGGTTTTTTCTCTGTGTTGAAAGGAAATGATGCCTATATTCGTTTCTTGCTTTTGATGGGAGTGAGTAAGTTTTCTAAGGCGGGTGTGTTTAGTAACTTGAACCATTTAGAAGACATTACTTTACGCGATGATTTCTCTACTCTTTTGGGAATTACCCAACAAGAGTTGGAATCTTCCTTTGCAGATTATATGCCGCAATTGCAGGAGAAGCAAAGGCTTAGCAAAACACAGTTATTAGAAACGATCAAACATTGGTACAATGGGTATTCCTTTTCTCCCGAAAGGGAGTCGGTTTATAATCCTTTCTCTACCTTACTTTTATTCCAGGCCAAACGTTTCCAGCACCATTGGTTTGAGACTGGAACTCCTGAGTTTTTGATTAAACTTATCATCCAAAAACAATTTGATATCATCAAAATTCCCATGCAAGCGGAGGAAATCTCCTTTAGCAGTTATGAAGTCGACGACTTGAGTTTGGTTCCTCTACTTTTACAGACTGGTTATTTGACAATCAAAGGGTATGATGAAGAACTTATGATCTATACTTTGGACTACCCCAATTATGAAGTAAAGCAAGCATTTCTTACCTATATTTTACGCAAGTTGAAGAGGATTGAACTTTCTGGCTCTTTTCTGTATTCGCTCATCCAAGCCGTGCGTTCCAATAACGTGGATGCTTGTATGGAAACCTTGCGGGAAGTGTTTTTGGCTATCAATTATGACATCCAAATTCCGCAAGAGAAGTATTACCAAACCATATTTTATTTGATATTTACCCTCTTGGGTTTGAAAATCGAAGCTGAGGTGAAGACGAATAAGGGCAGAATCGACGCTGTGGTGGTGAGTGAGTCGGTGTATTTGTTTGAGTTTAAGCTGAATGGTTCCAAGGAAGAAGCCTTGCAGCAAATCAAAGACAAGAAGTATTATGAAAAGTATCTTGCTTTGGGGAAGCCTATTGTTTTAGTTGGGGCTGAGTTTTGTGAGCGAAATATTGGCGAGTATGTGGTGGAGACGCTTGCCTTGTAGAAATACCGATGATTTTACCCGTATCACTGGTACTGCCAACTTTCACACTCGACCAACTACCTCCATTATCTCTTTAAAACTTTCCAGCGCAGATTCTACATTTTCTATTATTTCCCCAGCCAGTTCGTCTGGGTCGGGTAGGTTGTCCAGGTCGGTTAAGCTCTTATCCTTTAACCAGAATATATCCAGATTGGTTTTGTCTCTGGTTAGAATTTCTTTATAACTATACTTTCTCCATCTGCCTTCGGAGTTTTTTTCTGACCAGGTTGCCTTTCTCTTATTACGGTTTTCTGGTTTGTAGAGTTTGACAAATTCTTCGAGGTCAGCTGCCGTCATTGGATTCTTTTTGAGTGTGTGGTGGATATTGGTTCGGTAGTCATAGATCCAGACCTCTTTCGTCCACGGGTCTTTGCTGGCCGGTTTGTTGTCAAAGAACAGTACGTTGGCTTTGACTCCTTGGGCGTAGAAGATTCCTGTTGGGAGTCTGAGTATGGTATGCAGTTCTGTTGTCTGCATGAGTTGTTTTCTGACTTCTTCTCCGGCTCCTCCTTCGAAGAGAACATTGTCGGGTAGAACTACTGCCGCCATGCCGTTGATATTCAGTTGGGTTCTGATGTGTTGTAAAAAGTTGAGCTGTTTGTTGGAAGTGGTTTCCCAGAAGTCTTGTCTGTTGTAGCTCAAATCCTCTTTTTTCACTTCGCCTTTTTCGTTGGTTATGGTGATACTGCTTTTCTTGCCAAAGGGTGGATTTGCCAGCACATAGTCGTATCTTTCTCCGTCATCCGCGACTAGAGAATCATTGGATGATATGGTGCTGTCTTTGTCTATCTCTCCTATGTCGTGCAGGAACATATTCATAAGGCAGAGCCGCCTGGTGTTGGCTACGATTTCATTGCCGAAGAAGGTTTTGTTTTTTAAGAATTTCTTCTCGTCTCTATCGAGAGAATAGTTCTTGGTTAGGTAGTCATAGAAGGCGAGAAAGAATCCACCGGTTCCACAAGAGGGGTCACAGATTGTTTTGGATGGCTTGGGCTGCACACATTCGACCATGACTTGTATCAATGCTCTGGGGGTGAAGTATTGTCCTGCACCGCTTTTGGTGTCTTCGGCGTTTTTTTCCAGTAGACCTTCGTAGATGCTCCCCTTGACGTCGGCTCCCATCAGGGACCATTTCTCTTTGTCTATTAAGTCGATGACTTTCAGTAGTTTTGCCGGGTCTTGGATCTTGTTTTGGCTTTTGGTGAATATTTGCCCGAGGATGCCCTTTTCGCTGGAGAGGCTGCGTAGGAGTTGTACGTAGAAGGCCTCCAACTCTGCGCCGTTTTTCTTTTTGAGGTTTTGCCAGTTGCAGACGTCGGAGCCTTTGATCTCTTGGTTCTCTACATCTTTGAGTTTGGGGAATTTGATGTTTTTGCTATAGGGTGGTTTGCTGAGTTCTTCGGCGATTTTTAGGAAAAGGAGGTAGGTGATTTGTTCCAGGTAGTCGCCGTAGCTGACTCCATCGTCTCTGAGTACGTGTGCTAAATTCCAGATTTTGGAGATTATTGTGGAGTCTGTCATTTTGCTTTTTCCTTTTCTTGTTGGATTCTTGCGAGTAGTTCGCTTGCTGGTTCGTAGTCTTTTTCTTGTTTGCACTTGGTTATTTCTTCTTCTGTGAGGAGTTCGCCGTCAAAGGCTTTTTTTAGTATGCTTTGGCGTAGTGCATTAGATTTCTCTAATTCTTGGGTTAGTGATTCTTGTAGTTTGTCGCAGACAGAAAAGCGGGTTTCGATTTCTTTGACGATTTGGTTTTGTTCGGGGAGGGAGCAGAGGGGGATAATAAGATTTTCTAACGTAGTTAAATTTATATTTTTTTGTGCAGTAGCAGGAGCCCATGCAGAAATTCTCTTTTTTTCTGATTTAAAA
>JBCCIA010000098.1:0-15954 GCA_039028475.1 Spirochaetota bacterium
ATATAAAGGATAAAATACACCTTCCAGAAAGCCAAAAATCTGATTTTTTCCGTCAAAAACTCAATCGCCTATTGCAAAAGAAACATGTTTCCTACTTGGAATTACTCGAAGGCAAAAAACTGATTGTGATTCATTGGTCAAACAATCAAGAGACCGTACATACCTTTCCAAATGGTAAAAAAACTAAATATACTTCCAAACAGGCAAAAAAGAAAACTGATTCTTGGGAAAGTCCCTTCGACTACCGGGATAAATTAGCAGAACGAGGACTAGCAAGTCGTCTTAAAAAAGCAGAAGCATTAGAATTGGGCCGTAATCGCATCTATACAGCAGATATAAATGGAAAAAATCGCGTTCGTATTACTATCTATAAACGCCAACCTTTGCGTATTTTAAGGGCAAATAGCATAGTGTTCAAGAAAAAAACAAAAAAAGAGATGTTGTGGTCAGGTTCAAATGAATCTTTGAGCCTTGCAGTATCACCAAAGGAAAAATTTTTAGTTTTGTACCAAAGAGGAAACAAAAATCATATTCTTTTGGATGCACGTACTCTCAAATTGATTCGTAAATTACAGCCAAATGCACAGGCATCACCTTATTTTTCAAATGAGACTTTCTTGAGTTTTCCATACGGATGTGTGTGTGAGGGGCAAGAAGGTCGAGCAACGACTATCTATAGCTTGCAAGATCTAAATCAAGAAATAGATATCAGCTTTAAGAAAATAGCTGGTTTCAAAGTAGGAAAAGACTTTCTCGCAATTTATAATTCTGATCTGGATGGAAGTATTACCGTCTATGATGAAAAACTCAAAGAAATTCCCAGCAAACTCAAAAGAGAAGCATTAACAACTTTTGCAGATGAATTCAGTGCAATTGCAAGAGATGTTTTGATTATCCGATATAGAGAGGAAATCAATTCTGTAGATAATAAAACCAAGTTTCCATATATCCGTAATAACCCAATCGTATCTGTATTCGAAGATCGAAATACCATACTTACAGCTAGCTCTGATTCAACAGCAATTAGGCTTATAAGACAAAATAAATCTGGCTACAAAACAATCCTCCATGAAAAAGTATCTTTTGCGTTTAAGTTCTTTATCGATCGTAGGCTTAAGATGCTAGTTGTAGTAGATCTAGAAGGTCACCTTTTTAAGTTTCGAATTCCCCAAAATAAATAATCGCATATACTTTTTTATAATTTCACTTACCAATTCAAGAATGAATTAAAATGAGATCAGCTAGCAAAATTTTTATTTTATCTTTAAAGTAAGATACAAACTCTTACATCTTATTGGAAAAAGTAAACCTGTTTTTAAACATACTATAGAGGTTAAAAACTATAATAAATCTAATAATTTCTACTGGACAAGAATACTATAGACTTACTAGTAATATTTTATTCAAAATGGAAACATCCTCAAAACAAGAACTCAAAAAATCCCTCAAACCATTGCATTTTTGGGGTATTGCAGTTGGTTTAGTGATTTCAGGAGATTATTTTGGTTGGAATTATGGCTTAAGATCGGGAGCTCTGGAGTTCTTGATAGCGACCATAATCGTCACTTTACTCTATATTACATTTACGTTTAGTTTTACAGAACTCTCTACTGCGATACCGCAGGCAGGTGGCCCCTTTGCTTACTCCAAAAGGGCATTAGGAAACTCTGGAGGGTTTATTGCTGGTTTTGCCACATTAGTAGAGTTTTTATTTGCTGCTCCTGCCGGAGCTTATGCTCTAGGCTCTTATATCAACTTTCTGATTCCCGAGTTGAATCCAATACTCATTTCACTATGCTTTTTAGGATTGTTTACAGCCATCAATCTAATGGGAATCCAACAAGCTGCTAATTTTGAATTATTCATAACAATTATAGCCTCTATTGGTATCATTGTGTACATAGCTTTGGTTTTCCCCCACTCTTCCCCCTCTTCTATTTTTACCAGAGAAAAGCCGATACGATTTGATTCTATATTTTCAGCGATTCCTTTTGCCATTTGGTTTTACCTTGCGATCGAAGGAGTCGCGATGACCGCAGAAGAATCAGAAAATCCGCAAAAAGATATTCCTACGGGATACATACTAGGCATAGGAACTCTGATACTTTTCGCCCTTGGTACAATGATTTTGACTGCCGGAATAGGACATACTGACCAATTGGTGAAAAATGATCACCCTTTGCCAGAAAGTTTATCTATACTTTACGGTAAGGGAAATAGATACTCTTTTATTTTTGCGTTGTTTGGTATTGTTGGTATCATGGCATCTTTATTAGGAGCTATTTTAGGATATTCTAGGCAGATCTATGCTGTCGCCAGAGAAGGTTTCCTTCCCGAATTTTTGTCAAAGTTAAGTAAGTCTAATGGGTCCCCTTCAGCAGCATGTATTGCCGGAAGTCTTATTGGTGCTATTGCCATTCTATCGGGAAGAACGGATAAGTTAATCACCTTAGCCGCAATTGGAGCGCTTGTGATGTACCAAATAAGTATGATTAGTTTATTTGTCCTAAGAAAAAAAGAACCTGATTTGAAAAGACCATTCCGAGCGCCATTATACCCCTACTTTCCTATGGCAGCATTGGTACTTTCCACTATATGTTTGCTATCTATTATAATTAGCAATCCTATACTTTCTGGTGTTTTCTTTGCATTACTAGGTATTAGCTTCTTGCTATTTATAATTACCATTAGGAAAGATCAGAACCAAGAAAGCTGAAAATACTCTTTCCCACAACTATTTCCAAAGAAAAAGATAAAATATACGATTGACTTTTGAACAGAGAAAGTTACAATTGTCGGGCATCCAAGGTCGGCAAACCACTAGAATAGTGACCGCCAGAATAGGAAAAAGCTCAAAATAGAACGAAATGAAACTACAAGTTCTAATCAATAATGGCCTAGATGAAAATACACCAGCTTCACAGCTCCGTTTTATAAAACTTTTGAATCCACTCGCATTCATCAGTGCTACCTTTGCTTTGACATTCCTACCTGTGTTGCTACCTTTTGGAGAAAGCGGATTCCATTTGTTGGCAACAATCGCCTGTACAGTCATTGCCAACTTCTCTGTACTGCTTATCATACGCCAACAGTACTATTTATTTGCCAAACTAACCTTCCAACTCAGCAACACTGTTTTTTTCGTTGTTCTGTATTTCCAATCTAATGGAACTTCTACGATTTTTTACTATTTCCTCTTAGTAATTTTGGTAGCTTTTTTTATCTACAACCGACAGGAAAGGATATTTCGCATCGGCTTTATTAGTATTGCAAGTATCTTATTTACCTTTTTTTCGATCCATAGCCATTTTTTAGTCGTACAAAATACATCTCTACTATTCAAAACATTGAACTCCTATTTTAACGTTGGTTTGTTAATTTATTTCACTGGCTTTCTAGTCTACATCTACATGGGCCAAAAAAACTACGAGCAAAACCTAAGCGAATCTCGGGAAAAAGTTCTCTATGCCAAAGAACGCACAGAATCACTTCTGTTAAATATCCTGCCACAGGAAGTTGCCCAACAACTCAAAGAATTTGGCAAAGCAGAACCAATCCACATTCCCATGGCAACGATCCTATTTACCGACTTTGTTGGATTTACACGAACAGCTTCACAACTTTCCCCTTCTGAGCTGGTAAGTGAGCTAGATCTGTATTTTTCGGCTTTCGACGAAATTACTTCGCGTTACAACTTAGAAAAGTTAAAAACCATTGGTGATAGCTACATGTGTGCGGGTGGGATTCCTTTACAAAGCCAATCACATGCAATCGACTGTTGTCTCGCAGCTTTAGAAATCCAGAAAGTGATGCAAAGGATTCGCGAAGAAAGAAACGCGAAGGGCATTCCCGGTTGGGAATTGCGGATAGGTATCAACTCTGGACCAATTGTTGCAGGTGTCATTGGACAGAAAAAATTTGCGTATGATGTTTGGGGGGATACGGTAAATATTGCTGCAAGAATGGAGCAAAACAGCACAGCTAGGGATATTAATATTTCCCTTTATACCTATGAATTGGTAAAAGACTTCTTTGTCTGCGAACACCGAGGAGAGATAGAAGTGAAAGGCAAAGGTGCCATGCCTATGTTTTTTCTCAAAAGCGCGAAAATGGAATTTAGTTCTGGCGAAAATGGTAAGCAAGTAAAAAGCGGAGAAATCCAGGTAAAAAAAGAATTCTATTGAAGAATAAAGAAGTCTAAATTTCATGGAATGGAACGTTCTTATCTATGATAAAAGTAGAAAATCTCAGCAAGTATTATGGCAAAAAGAGAGCTATCCACAAGCTCAATTTCGAGTTAAAAAAGGGTGAAGTTGTAGGACTTTTGGGGCTGAACGGCTCCGGCAAAACCACGACAATTCGTATCCTAAGCTCCTATCTAATCCCTACAGAAGGAGAAGGCTATATCGATGGAATCAACATCTTCCAAAACCCGTTAGAGGTCAAAAAACGCATCGGCTACCTACCAGAGTCGCCACCTTTGTACAAAGACCTTACCGTCAAAGAATACCTAACTTTTGTCGCAAGAATCAAAGCGATTCCCCAGAATAAAATTGCAGCAGAGATAGCAGCAGCAACATCCCAAACAGGTACCAGCGAACAAGAAAACCAATTGATCGCCCACCTCTCCCTCGGCTATCGCAAACGAGTAGGTATCGCTCAGGCTATTCTGGGTTCTCCTTCTGTGGTTATAATGGACGAACCGGTGTCTGGTTTGGACCCTAAACAAATCGTAGAAATGCGTAATATGATACGTTCCCTGTCAGGCAAGCATACCGTACTCATTTCAAGCCACATCCTATCCGAACTACAGAAGACTTGTGACCGCTTCCTATTTCTGCAAGAGGGAAATTTGGTATTAGACTATTCCCGTGAAAAATTAGATACAGAGATTGCTCGCTTATCTGGTCTACACATTGTTTTAGAAGGTCCCTCGCAAGAAACCTGCGCAAAAACAATCCAAGCAAGCCTACCTGAGGGTACCTTTTCCTACCAAGGAGACAGTACGGAAGGTTTTGCCTATCTCATCCAGACCAATGCAGAAGAAGCATTTAGGAACACTATTATTGCCGAGTTGGCAAAAAGCCAATGCAACTTACACTCTCTGAGCAAACAAGAAATAACATTAGAAGATATATTTAATAGGTTAAACTAATTATGAGTAACATCCGTTGGATCTATTTTAAAGAAATTCGTATTTTTTTTGGGACATTTATGGCTCCCCTGATCTTAGGCGGTACGGCTTTTCTCAATTCCCTCTTTGTGATGATCCTCAACTTTAACAGCAGAGCCAATTACCAAGAAGCTACTATTGTTACCTTTATCGCATTCATGTCGACAATTGTAGTTTCTATGCTTATTCTATCGATGAATAGCATTGTCGAAGAGAGAAATCGCGGCACTATGGAGCTACTCTTCACCAGTCCTGTCAACGACTTAGAAATTGTAGCAGGAAAGTTTCTCTTTGGCATGACGATCTGTCTCATCATCACCCTGGCAATCAATGTCTTCTTTCCCATACTACTCTATTCTTTTTGGAAAGCGCCCCTACCTATCGTCCTTTCGGGAAGTGTTGGTGTTTTTTTGTTGGGCAGCTTTACCTACTCCATCGGTCTCTTTTCTAGTAGCATCGCAAAAAATCAAATGCTCTCTCTTCTGCTGGCAGTTCTAATTATCTTAGTTCTTTGGGTCTTGGGTTTTTTCTCCCACCTATTCGACTCCAAAACAAGAGATATACTCTTCCACCTACATATTTTCTCACATTTCATCAGCTTCTCGCGCGGGGTACTACCCTTAACGGGAATCGTTTTCTTTCTATCGGGAATCTTATTTTTCAATTACCTCACAATCAAAGTATTGGAATCCAGGAGATGGCAATGAAACCCCAAAAAGAAACTTTCCTCTCCAGAGCTTTACCTTACCTAAGCCTTGCAACCCTACTCCTTTTCTTTTTATTGCGTGACTTTTTTTTTGATAGTAGTCGCACCCTATTCACAGTATTTTGCTTTCTGCTTCTCTCCAGTGACTCCATCTATTCTCTGCTACACAAAGATAGAAACAACCGCAAGAGTAGACTCTTCATCAATTCTCTTGCTATAGCAGCCGTAACAAGTTACTTAGTCCGCGACTACCTACAAATACCAGTTCGGCCAGGAATCGCAGAAGAAGCAACTCTGTTGCCGGGTCTACGTGACTTTTTGCTAGTCGTGGTAGTTTTGAGCACTCTCTGCAATTTGCTATTTACCTTAGTACTAGAAGTTTCTTATCTATCTAGACAAGCGCAATCTGGTGTCGCTAAAGAGAAGTTAGGTCTAATGAACCATACCTTCTATAACTTTCTCATCCTGTTACCGTTTCTCATTGCTATCAACTATTTAGCGGTACAGAGAAACTTCCATTTTGATCTTACCAGCAATGACAAATATTCGTTATCTTCTGCGTCTAAAAACATTTTACAAAATATAAAAGAAGAAATCAGTATTACGGCCTTCTACCCACGTCCCTTGGAATCTTCGAAGAGTGCAGATAAAAAAAGTGCTTATATCCTCAGCATCCTCCGTCCAGAAATCGAAATTTTTTTAAACCAGGTGCGAGCGACTAACCCTCTCTTAGAAAGTAAATTCATCAACTCGGAAGTAGAAACCGAACTGTTAGGAGGCTATGAAAATATTTCAAATGGAACTATAGTCGTCCGCAAACGTAGAGAGAACGCCGTTAGTGGGGAAAAACCCTATATCGAACAAAAGGTAACAGTCGCAAATAAAACAGATTTGGATCAGATGGAAGCAAATCTCATGCAAGCGATTCTCAATGTAGCGACACAGAAGAAAAATATCTACTTTACTGCTGCAAATGGAGAACGCTACCACCAACGCTTCCAAAAAATTCCAGAAGAGCGCCTACAAGGATTATTAGACGGACTCACCTTTATGAATAACAAGATCCAGGGTATGGATTTTAGCAACAAATGGCCTAGTGATATTCCTAAAGATGCAGATGTACTGGCTATCATCGGACCTACAGTTCCCTTCCGACAAGAAGCCCAAGAGGCACTGTGGAAATACGTCTTGGAGAAAAAAGGCAACCTATTCATTGCACTGGAACCCTATGGCTCCGAAGACTTCTCTTGGATGTTAGAAAAAGCCGGTTTGAGCTACAAGAATGATATATTGACCCAAATCGAAGGAAAACATGGTCTCATCAAAACGGATAAGTTTGCCAAACATCCCATCTCTAAATTATTATCCTCCTACCGCTATGGCATATTCTATCCCTTTGCCGGGTACTTACAAGAGGACACGACTAAACAAAAACAGGCCGAGTGGAAAGTTACCAAACTACTACAATCTGACTATTCCGCATTCCCTGACACAAATAAAAACGGCCGTAAAGAAAAAGAGGAGATACGCAAACAACGCCTACTAGGCGTTGTCCTAAGCCCCAAAGATAAGAATCTCGCTGCAAAAGCGGGCAAGATCATTCTCTACTCGGGAACCGCTTGGCTCACAAACCGCTTTCTTCCACCATTGCGCAACCCAACAACTGCGAGCTTTATGAATTCTCCCTATGCTTTGAACCACTTCATCTGGTTAAACCAAGGCATTATCATAGAAGACATTCCCAAGAAACAAGAAAAAGTTACTTCCTTTGTTCTAACACCAGGACAAAAGAAATTTGTTTGGGTGATTGGAATGTTTCTCTATCCTGGATGTATCATTGCCTTTGGATCTATATACGTGGTTCTCAAAAGGAGAAATAAGAGTTGAAACGTTTTACCAAACCCGCCTTGGTAGTAGCTTCTTTTAGCTTATTGCTATACTTCATACTCTTCTCTCCCAAAAAACAAGAAGATTCCCGGCTCATTACCCTCTGGAAAGTGGATGTGGATGAGGTGATCTACACACCACCACAAGATAAGAAAACATTTTCCAAGTTCCTCTCACAGAAATTGTATTTCAAAAGGGATTATCCCAATCTTAAAGCGATTCCCTTCTTCACCGTATCAGGAGAGAACGGAGGAGAGAAATACCTCTATGAAGGTGGCTACAACAGCAAAAACCTTTTTCGCGAACTATCTGTGCCTAAAACTGTATTCCTCCAAGACGCGACAGAAGAATTGAAAAAGAAATTTTCTCTATCTGAATCTTCTCCCAGCCTAGAAGCCTACCATAAGGGTAAGTTGCACAAAAAAATATACCTAGGCATCCCTGATCGCAATGGCAAATACCGCTATGCGTGGTCCAAAAACGAAATATACAAACTCTATGGCTTTACCGCAAGGCGCTTTACCAAACCTATCCAAGAATTCCGCGACAAATCAATACTTTACCTGGGAGAAGGAAGTATTTCTAGCCTAGTGAGTAAAACCGCTAAAGAAAAAGTTTTTCTCCAACAACAAATCCAAAAAAATGGCAAACACAAAATTTCTATCTGGAAACGCGGGAAAACTGACCCAGTTCGGATAGCACCCTCGTTAGGAGAAAAACTAAAAAACTCTTTAAAGAAAATGGCAATCAACCGTTTTCCTGATGAAGACACAGAAGGTTTTGCCATTATCAAAGAACTAGTAAAAGCAGAAACAGTACTCCAGCTAGAGGTCAATTTAGATACCTCTGTCACTTACCAGATAAAAGTGTTCCCACAGGTAGAACTAGACGGAAACGTTTTCAGTCCTACCATTGCAAATATCAAAGGACGTTTCACCGAATCCCCCTATTACACCTATACCAAGAATATAAATTCTCTAGCGAAAGTCCTAGGTGAGATCAAAGCTGCCAAGCAATGGACGCCTCCTATCAAAAAAGCAAATCAAACAAAGGTTCCTAAAAAATGAACTCTAAGTACACGAAAGGTGATACACCACTGATCTTTCCCCAATTCGAAAATGAAGCAGAAATGACGACTTCTGAAATTTGTGTCGCCTGCACGGGCTGTTGTCGCTATGTCGCTGTGGGTATTGACAAACCAAACTCGAAAGACTTGCGAGATCAATATTCTTGGTTTTTACTCCACCGCAATGTACAAATATATATCGACAACGACAATGATTGGAACTTACTCTTTATAACAACATGTACAAAGTTATTGCCAAACGGTATGTGCTCTATCTATGAAATACGCCCGCAAATCTGCAAAGACTATTCAGCCGATTCCTGTTCCCGTGTTGGCAAAGACCATAAATTTCTCTTTGAAACCCCAGAAGCAATGTTAGAACACTTAGAAGCAGAGAAGGCAAAACGTAAAAAAAAGAAAGAAGAACGGGAACAAAGAAAATTAGCAGAACAAACGAATAAAAAGAAAAAGAAGAAGAAAAAGAAGTAATCTTCTTACAGGCGTTATCGTAAAACAAAAAATAGAAGTTGGCAAATAGCAATCCGTTAAAAATGTGAATTAGATGCACCTCAAAAGTATAACTCTTTTCTTTTTACTATTTTTGGTAGTTCCCCTACTTAGTGACTCTACCCATACAAATCTCATCAAAAAAGAAGAAGTTGCTATTTTTCATAAAGTTACATCAGAAATACGATGTATATGCCTGCCCTCTCTTCCCATTAAGAGTTGTTCTTTTAGCAATTGCCAATCTTCCGCAAAACTAAAGGGGTTCATCGAAAATAGGATCAAACAAGGTGACTCCGCTGAAACAATCATCCATGGTATTATCCATGGCTACGGCAAAAAGCTACAAAACGACATATACCTAGAAAAACTTCGACAAGAAGGCTACGGTGGGTTAGCAGATGGAATCCTAACTGGTTTGGGTGAAAAAATGTTAGCGAATCCCAACCCTTGGAACATCAACCTAACGCTTTTTGTAGGAATGGGTCTTTCCTTTTTAGGTATGGCTTTTTACCTATACAAACGCAAACAAAAAAGCAAAGAATCCCTTACAACAAGCAATGACCAAGAAAGCCTAGACAAATATTTGAATGAGATAGAGAGGTAAAAAATGGATTTCCTATTAATTGTCTACTCCTGCATGCTCTTGGGCATTCTGCTGGCACCATTTCTTATACTACAGAAAAAAATCGCATCGGGCAATTTGCAGCAAACAAGTTCACAACAAATGTTACTACAACAAAGAAAAAAGCTCCTTCTGGACAACCTAAAAGATCTCAAAATAGAAAAAGATACAGGAAAAATTAGCGAAACAGAACTCCTGGAGTTGTCTGGTAGTATAGTTGCAGAGTTAAAAGAAATTGATGCAGAGCTAAAGGAGACTATACCTGCAATAGAAGTAGCACAAGAACTGATCTGCACAAGGTGTGGCTACTCCGTAAAGATCCCCAAAGCCAAATACTGCCCGATGTGTGGAGCTGCTTTGCCAAAGTTAGAAGCTTAGTATCTTTTTGATCCAAGACAACTTATTCTTGGAATACGGTGGATATTTTAAATTGGGTTCCCCAAAGAATGGCTTCTCCAAAATACTCTTATAATGGGTAAATACTTTGAATCCTGCTTCTCCGTGGTAACTGCCAATCCCACTATCTCCAACTCCTCCAAATGGCAAATGGTAGTTTACCACATGCATCAAAGTATCATTTACCTGGCCTCCACCAAAAGAGACTTCTTGTAAGATTTTTTCTTTGATCTTCGCATCATTGGTAAAAATATAACAAGCGAGAGGTTTTGCACCTTGTTTGACTTGTGTAATGGCTTTGTCCAAGCTATCAAAAGAAATCACAGGCAGAATAGGGCCAAAAATCTCTTCTTGCATCACTTTATCCGCGAAACTGACATCTCTCAGGATCGTTGGTTCTATAAAGCGTTCTTCCTCGTGGATTTTCCCACCAACATAGACCTTATCCTTGTCAATAAACTTGCTTAATCTCTTCATATTCCGTTCATTGACGATTTGGATATAGTTTTCATTGGCAAAAGAATAAGAAAACTTTTCTATATAAGACTTCATAGAACCAAGTAGCTTCTCTTGCACAGATGATTCCACAAGGATATAATCAGGAGCGATACAGGTTTGGCCGGAGTTTAAAAATTTTCCCCAAACAATTCGTTTAGCAGAGTTGTCAATATCAGCGTCCCTAGTCACAAAAACGGGACTCTTTCCCCCCAACTCTAAAGTTACCGGAGTCAAATTCTTAGCTGCCGCTTGGTAGACTATTTTTCCTACTGTAGTGCTACCCGTGAAAAAGATCTTATCAAACTTACAAGACAACAGTTCTGTCGTTTCTGGAATACCGCCTTCGATCACTTTGATAAAATTCTCTTCAAAAGCTGTATTGAGAATTTTAGCCATTGCAACACTTGTATTGGCAGGAAGTTCACTTGGCTTGAGAACTACAGTATTGCCTGCTGCAATGGCCGCGACAATAGGAGCAAGAGAGAGTTGATAAGGGTAATTCCAAGCCCCAATGACTAAACAGACTCCTAAAGGTTCTGGAATGATATAGCTTTTTCCCGGAACATTGACAAGATTTGTGCGAGTTCTTTTTTTCTTAGCCCATTTGGGTAGCATCTGTATCGCTTCTTTGATATCATGGTAAACCAGAGAAAGCTCTGTGGTATAAGTATCGAATTCGGATTTTTTAAAATCTTCGTGGATGGCTTTATAGAGTAGAGGTTCATTTTCTTTGAGAACAGCTAGCAATTTTCGCAGTTGTTTCAGACGAAAGTGAATGTCTTTTGTAACGTTTGAATGGAAAAATGTTCTTTGGGCTTCGATAAGGGATTGGTAACTCATGCTGCAACTCCAACAATTCCAGAAAATTGTAGATATGACAAAACCGAAAGTGTTTTTTTACAAAGTGGCTACAGGCAAGAATACATCAAAAAAGCGTTTGTAATCCAACAAACTCAGTGAATCGGGGCGAGATTGTAAGGGAATTGCAAGCTGCTCTAGCACTTGGTAGGCTTTCTCACGAGTGTTTGCTCCCGATTCATCTTTTAAGAAGGGTGAATCCTTCAAGCTACGCCCCATTGTCTTACGTTTGCCCCAAAACAATGATTTTAAAACCAATTCTACCAAAGCAATCTCATCCTTGCGATAGTTTGCCCTATCGGGTAGAACTTGCATCTCTAACAACAAAGATTCTGCATCTGGCTTAGGATAGAAACATGATGCACTCACTTTCTTAAGAACTTTGCTTTTCACAAATAAAGATAAGAAAATGGATAAAGAAGAAACTTCATGTACAACCCTATTGCCAAATTCTTTTTGCACCATAAAGATACCTCCCTGGAAGAAAGGTACCTGCACCATAATGCTTGTAAAGATTTCACTGCTGATGTAGTAAGGCAGATTGCCCAAGATATAGGGTGACAACTCTTGCAAATGAGCTATATTTTTTAAAAAGTCCCCTTGTACCAAGTGTGCAGGATCTGCAACGTAGCCAGAGGACAGCAAGTGCTTGCTATAAATTGGGTCGATTTCAAATAGCAATAGAGGTTTCTGAAACTGCTGTAGACGGTGGGTCAAGGCTCCCAAACCACAGCCAATTTCGCTTAAAATACTGGACTTTTCTAATGCTTCTCTATCAACACTATTTAAAATAAAATCAATGGTGTTTGGGTCTATGAGAAAATTTTGCCCCCATTTTTTCAAAGGCGAGGAATGATTTTCTTCCATAAACAATTTGATTTGTTTCGGACTAAAATACGGATATTCCAGATTTGATCTCATTTCTTCCTATAAATGACCAGTTTGGATTTACTCCAAGTAGTTTTTTTTGCGAATTCCAGTCTTTAGCAGTATCTTTGGATTTATAGGGAAAGAGAAGTACAAAACGCCCCTGCCCCTTTTGGGATTGCTGCGCCAATATTCCTAAAGGGTCTCGTATAGGGTAATAGAAATACAGCCATTTGCTATTTTTTAGGGCAAACCTTCTTGTTTCGATGTTGGAAACTCGTTCTATTGTAGCAGTGTGTTGCCAATTCTTCGCCCAATTGTGTGATGTCTGTATGGTAGATTGCGGATTTTGTTTCTGGCAAAGCAAAGCGAGTTGCAAACATCTTTCCGATTCGACTTGGATTTTTGTAACTTTTGTTTTACAAAAACCATTCCTAAGAATCTGACCAATCGCAAATTGGCTATATTTACACTTTCCACCAAAATATATCCTTTGTTTTTCAAGCACTAAATAGTAATCAGAACCAGCATAAGCTGCTTCTGTTGTAAATAGCTTTGGTTTCATCAACAAATAGCCACCAATGTAAAAGATGGCAATGCCTACAAATGCCAGTAGTGAAGATATACCATGTACCCAGCGGTTGATCTTCTTTTGTCTGCGTATTGTTACTAGTTCTTGCTTAGTATGTACCTCGATGGCTTCCTCGCGGTTCTTTAAATAATAATTTGTACTGGCCAAAACAGCTAACAGTCCTAGTAGACCGAGATACAGGTACAAATTTTCATAACTCAGACTTCCCGTTTCTTTGTAAAAACCAAATCGCTCTCCAAATTCATGCGTTAGGCGTGCCAAGACTCGCAAAAGCAGATCCGTATACGACCAAAATATGGAAGATATATACGGTAGGTGCAACATCTCCCATAGCAAAGAAGAATACAGCATGGGTAGTAGCAAACTTGTCAGAGGAACCAAAATTAGATTGATAAGAATAGAACCAAAACTAAAGCTCTGGAAAAAGTATACCAATACAGGAAAGGTCCCTAAAGATGCACAGATGGAAAGGGTAAAGCTATCCAACAGGACGTGCTTTTTTTTATAGAAAAGTAAAAAGTCCATGTGTTCTTTGAAAAACAGAATTGCTGCTACCGCTCCAAAAGATAGGAGAAAGGAAATCGATAGGTAATTTTCTGGGCTAAATACATAGATAATAAAGGCGCTGATTACAATGACATCTATCGCTCTGGTTCTACGGAAAAAGATCATCGCCAATACCATGAATAGCGCAAAACAGTAGGCTCTTGTGAGAGATACGGGAAAGCTCAAAATATATAAGTATAGAAATGCAAAGATCAGTGGTAAGATGCGAGCTATGTAGTAGTTGAAGATCTTTGCTTTTTCACAGGCCAATAGTAAGAAGCCGATGATTATGCCTATATGCAATCCAGATGCAGCAAATAAATGCAGTATTCCGCCTTCTCTGGCTTTCTGTTTGAACTCAGGCTGTAGATAGCCAGAGTCGCCAAAGATCAATCCCATCGAGATGTCATTGGCATGATCGGTTATGCCTCCGCGGAGTAAAACTTTGTGGATTCGGTGCCTGATGAGTCTCTTTTGATCGACGATCGATTCTAATTTCTGGCATCTGTATTCGCGAATTGTTAGGTAGTAGTCGCCGTAGGGTTGCAGGAAGCGGTAGTAGTCTTGCATCTTGGCTGGGTAACTCTTGGCTCTGGTAAATGCAGCTTTGCAGAGGAGTATAGGTATTTGGTGTTTTTTGCGGTTAGTCTCCTTCCAAACGGCCTTTTTGTGGACTCCATCAATTTCTACCTCCACTTTACGGTAGCCCTTTTTGAGTTCTGCTCCGGGAGTTATACGAATGATCTGCCCCTTTTGAAAACTCTTCCATTCTGTTAAAGAAAAATGCTCTACTTCTCCTAACGGAAAGTGGAACTGTAGCAAGAAGGTTTTGATGATTAGGAAACAGACTCCTAACAACAACCAAAAACTACGCCTCTTTTTACAGAATAGCAAAATGGGCAATGCTGTAAAAAGAAGGCTATACGAAATGTAGAAATGGTGTTTTGCGGAAAACCACTTGAGAAAAGGAGCCAATACTAAGGCTCCTAGAGAAAAATAAGCGAAGTACGAGACTGGTGTTATCTTCAAGAAAAATCGGTTCTTCATACTAGTACAAGTAAAAAAAACCGTTAAATGAACTTATTTTTTGGAAGTTTTTATCATGAAGAACTTAAAATATTTTTCAGATATAATACACCATAATATGTGAACAACCATGACCATGAACTCCCCAATGAAACCTCTTTTCAGCTTCATTATATCTAAAGGAACTACCACCACTCCACATATTATAAATCCAACCAACAACTGTTTGGTGTATGGTTGCAGCAATCAAATTTCTACCATCATTATTCCACGAAACAGTACCTGAAGCAGGTTGGCCTGGCAAATTTATCCTTTCCGTTTTTATGTGAGTTCCTAATGGAAGTTCAAACTCCGTGACATCAACTTTAAGAATCGCTTTACCATTTCTCCAAATCAATGCAATTCTATGACCACTATCATTAAAAACTTTGTTGGCATTTAGCTGATTGATCTGACCTTGTAGATTGCTATCCTCTCTAACTCTATCTGAAATTTCAGTACCAATCCTCCCATCTAAGTCTCCATCTTTGGCAGTTCGAGCATTTGTTTCATCCTCTAATTCTTTATCGACCCAATTCAAAGCTGCTACTATATCTAAGATTTCATCAGGTACTTCACGACGGATACGTTCTCTTAATTTTGCCAAATCTCCGATACGATTCTTAAATACACGTTTATCTACAACAGTGTAGTCACTACCGGAATGGGTAATTTCGTACAAGGGAACATCTTCCGCAAAGATAATCCCCGCCTCACGAAATACGAATTTGTAGGAGTCATTTCTACGTTCAATCGAGAAATTAGAAGAGTCCGTGTGTCCCTCTTCGGTAGTGATTTCAAAATCATGCTGCAATACTAAAACAGAAGTTTGTTCTACGGGAACTTCCGTTAAGGCAATCTCCGCTTCGTCAAATGCGATTCTTTGTCCTAACGAATTATAAGCTAGAGTTTTGCCTACCTTGAGGTTTTCCCCCTCAATTGTAACCACTCCCCCCTCAACAATTCCACTGCCAAAGCTATCTAAATCTCTCTTTAAAATAGATTCTGAAATAGCGTTTTGCTCATAGACAAAGTCTTCTTGGTAGACTCGTTTGCCGTCATTCGGCCAATTTATACCTGGAATCATAAAATTCTCCTTACGATTTATATTATATGTGCTATGGCTTCGATACCACTTGATGGGAGATAGAATAACATTTTTTATGGAAAT
>JBCCIA010000099.1:0-15702 GCA_039028475.1 Spirochaetota bacterium
GAATAAACGGAACGCCCTGGAATTCCATACAAGCCTGATACTGTAGAGGTTGTGATAATTGTCCCTTGAGCAGCTTTAATTTCTTCAATCAAAAGTTTCGTCAAATAAACTGTTCCAAAGAAGTTTATCGCAAAAGTGCTATGAAATACAGAAAAGTCCATTCTATCAAAACGCCCATGCGCTGTTATTCCGGCATTGTTAAACAAAACGTCTAATATTTTAAAATCTTTTTGGATAGATGCAACAGCAGCTTGTATCTGTTCTTCCTGACTTATATCACATGAAATCTGGGTAATTTTTGCTGTATGTGGGAAGGTAAGTGGAAGAGTTTGGCGGTTTAAAGTGTAAATATTGCAATCGATATCTTTCAGTAACAAAAGGATAGCTTTACCAATGCCGCTGGAAGCACCGGTAATCACAATGTTCTTTCCTTGCCAAAATAAACGATCTTTCATATTACAGAGCCACCTGATCCAGAGAAGAAAAGACTTTCTTCCTACCATTAAGATAAGAAGCTAATGTTGCCAACGAAATAGTATGGTAAAACTGCAACTTATCCTTATGGATCGAGTAGATATCGATCAACCCATTAGCTTTCTTATAGTACCAAATAGCGTTTTTATGAGTAAAGTATCCTTTTGTTGGAAAACCAAAAATACGATAGAACCAGTATAAATCAGGACTGTCTGTTGCGGTATTTTTGTCGAGATTGCTGTTCATTGCGAATTGGAATGGCTTGGAGTTGCTTATTCGCAAATAGAGATTGACAAACTTTCCATATGATCCAAGCAAAAGAGATGATGATGAGAACTAGTGCTACGATTTGCATATTAATTTTGGGTGCCTCCTATGCGGCATACGCATTGCAGTCAAGATAGCGTTACCTTATAGTGTGACACTTTCATGACAAACATTTTTTTTCTTTTAGTATACTTTTCTATATGTGGTCAAACCTCTTAGTGTTTCACTCAGAAGCGAAAGATAGAGAAAATATTCAATTTCCAGGGATGTTTCACTGGAAAACCTGTATGCGTACACTTTACATAGGAGACTCACGCTTATTTGATCATAATCTGAGCCTATTGTATTACCAAAAAGGCTACCGCATCTACCAAGGCTATAAGGCTTACCAACTACTACTGGAAATTATCAGTGGTTTACACTCCAGACTTTTGGGTGAAACAGAAGTTCTTTTTCAATTTAAAGAAACCTTCAAAAACTCTGCGCTACCCGATGTTGCTATCGGAGGGTACATGCAAAAATTACGCGATCAACTCATTGAAGACACGCGTAAAATTCGCTCACGCTATCTCTACAAGTTAGGAGATCAATCCTACGGTGGAATCGCCTATCGCTATCTCAAAAACAAACAAAACATCTCGCTTTTCGGCAGCGGACAATTAGCCGAGCAAATGTTGCCTTGGTTACTCAAAACAAAAGCGAAAATAACTCTTTGGGGACGCAACGCAAAACGTTTAGCTGAGTTAGCAGCACGCTTTCCTATTGCAACAGGTGGATTGAGTAGTTATAAAAATACAGGTGAAAATATTGTCATTGCTGCCCCACATTCTTTCAGACCCTGGCTTTCCTCCTTACAAGGTGATAGCCTGGTCCTTGACTTTCGTGAAGACGATGCCAACGATCGGTTTCCCAAAAATCTACACTATGTTTCTTTCGCAGAAATGTTAGAATCTCTCAAACAACAAGAACTGAAAAACCGAACTCTTCGCAAAAAGTTAATCCTTGTCGCGGAGGAAATCGTAGAAGAGCGCGAATACAATGTTCATCATAATTTAGTCTATTGTTGGGAAGAACTGTATTGCCACATCTAATACGCATAGGCTCGCGAAAAAGTACCCTGGCTCGTTTGCAAACCTTTCTGGTAGCTGATGCCATCCGCAAACTTCACCCCGATATCCAAATAGAATATTACTTCCGCGAATCTCTAGGGGACAAAGATCTACAATCACCTCTCTGGCAAATGCGCGGGCGCGGAGTATTCACCAAGGACTTTCAAGACGACTTATTGCAAAAAAAATATGACTTGGTAGTCCACTCTTGGAAAGACCTTGAGTTAGAATCCATTCCAGAAACCAAAATCATACCGGTATTGCAGAGAGCTGATGCTAGGGATATTTTGCTTTTTAAGAAAGCTGCCTTAGATAACACTCCTAGAGAAATACGCTTGATGAGTTCTTCTCCACGTCGAGAATACAATCTAAGCAGGTATTTGAAAAAAGCGTTTCCCCTACGCTTACAAAAATGTAAAATTAGCTTCAATCCAGTAAGAGGCAACATACAAACGAGAATCAAGAAGTGGCAAGAATCTTCAGATACGCAAGGTATTGTTATTGCTAAAGCTGCTCTGGATAGGCTGTTACAGGCAAACTTTCCAGAAGCAGAAGCGGAAGAATTTCCACAAATTCGCAACTATATACGCAGCATTTTAGATGAGTGCGTTTTTATGGTTCTTCCTCTCAGTGAAAATCCCAATGCTCCAGCACAAGGAGCTCTAGCTTTAGAAATTCTTAGCGAAAACACTGAATTGTTACAATTGCTAACCCCATTGACCCAACAAGAAGTTGCAAAGTCCGTTGGATACGAAAGGCAGGAGTTAAAGAAATATGGTGGAGGTTGCCACCAAAAGATCGGTGTCGCACACCAGAAAGTTAACTTTGGCAACTTTTTTTCTCTCAGAGGCAAAACCGATGCAGGAGAAACTCTACATACCTGCTTATTAGAAAAAGACCATTTCCAACCCCAAGCAAACACAGAGTCTCAGCTTTGCCCATTGCATGGAGAAGGCTTCCATTTCACGCGCAAACCGATTCCAATCCAAGAAGTACCAACTGGCCCCCTGTGGATCTCACGCTCTTCGGCTTGGCAAGATCATTGGCAGCAAAAAGATTTACAACAAATTATCTGGTGTGCAGGGGTAAAAACTTTGTACGATCTGGCTAGTAAGAATATTTGGGTACATGGCACTGCAGATGGTTTAGGAGAAAGCAATGATGGTAACTTACAGCATGTAGCAGGAAAACAAATTCAGTTTCGCAAACTTACCCATAGCAAAAGCTCAGAGATAGACTCCCACTTAGCACGTATAACAACTTATGAATTACTCCTCGAAAGAGGAATGCAGAGTGTCGAAGAAAAAGAATTCTTTTTTTGGATGAGTGGTTACCAATTCGATCTAGCACTGCAAGAGTATCCGCAAATTGCCCACAAATACCATGCCTGTGGTCCAGGGATTACTGTTAGCCATATCCAAAAAAAGTTGGGTGAAAATGGTAAGCTAGATATATTTTTAAACTACCGAGAATGGAAGAAGTACCACCTGCAAACTACCTCTGAATGATTCACAAATACATGGTGTTCTTCCAACAAAATCTTCTGCTTTGTATGGTAGGCCAAGTGGTTCAGGTAACTTCTTCTTCATACTCTCCTTTCGTTTCCTGCTGTACTACGAGAACATACAAATAGGCATATAAAAATAAAGAGGAGTACAAGAATACAGAAAACATAAGAAAGAAGTCTTGCCCACCCTTACCAATAAACTGTTTTACTGTACCTAAAACGACAAGCGTATAGAACCCCATAGGCAACCACTTCTGCCACGTAGGCTTTTGTAGGAAAGTAACCCTTAAAGCATATAAACTAGGGAAGAGTAAAACACTAAAAGAATGGATCCAACTGATTCCACTCAGGACAACAGATAAAATAAACAAGCCAGATAGAAACCAGAATTTATTAGCCGTCTTGTAAAAGCTATAGCAGAGATGTCCCACCCAAGTAAACGCAATACAGTAAAAAATGAGTTTTGCTGTAAAATTGGAAATCACGACAAACGGCATAGAAAAGTTTGGTTGGCTAATAGGGTCTGCACCGGCAAGAAAGTATTTCGCAACCGTTGCAATTACACTCTGGTTATTTTTCCAAGCACGAAATACAGGATTTTTCATAGCAGTTTGTAAAACTAAATGGTTCCAATTTGCCAACATTTTCCAACTGTATTCCCAACCTAAAAATGAAGGCAAGAGAAGAAAACCGACCACTGCAAATGTAAATACAACAATAGTAGAGAACTTCTTACGAAATAGGAAATATAAAATGAATATGGCAGGAGTCAATTTTATCGCTGTTGCCCAAGCTAGTAAAATACCAGAAAGCCAGGGCTTATCGATATACACAGCAAGCAAGATCAAAAAAATCAGAAAAAAAGCGATTTGGTTATTGTTCATATGACTCTCGAAGAAACGGTAGTTGAGAAGAATTCCCCCAAGAATAAGTGGTACATACTGCTCTAATGCTAAAATTTTAGCGCATAAAAATAAAGAGCCCAGTAAGCATAGAAAGTTGATCGTAAGAAAAATAGCAGAAGCTGTCTCATACGAAAAAACGCTGGCCAATGGCAGCAAAGAAAATGCAAAAAAAGGTGGGTATATGTAGGTACCTACCTTATTTTTTAACTCAAATATTTTTGTAATGTTCTCCGGTGTAAAAGCCTTCTCTAAGGGAATTGTTTTATGCAAACGTTCTAAAAGTTTTAAGTTATAGATACCCTCCCTCTGTTGCAACTTCTTAGATGCTTGGTAATAATCCCGAAAGTCTGATTTGTTACCAGATTTGCCTAGACCCATTGCATAAAGTGCTAGCAACAAAATACTACATAAGATCCAATACAATCTATCTTTTCCCAACATTGCCCTACTCCGTAATTACTCTTGTCATAGTTGGATGTAAGCGTGTCACTACATCATAGTTGATCGTTCCCGTCACACCTGCATGGAATTCAGCGGGAATACTATCCTCACCCGAGTCTCCTAGTAACACAACTTCGTCCCCCAGTGAGACCCCCTCTATATGTGTCACGTCAACCATTGCCATATTCATACACACCCTACCTACAATCCGTGCTCTTTCTCCGTGCAACAATACATAACCCTGGTTGGAAAGTCTACGGTCCAAACCTTCAAAGTAGCCTACTGGAATCACTGCAATTCGAGTAGGATAGCTGGTACGATAGGTGGAGCCATAGCCAATATAGGATTTTGCTGGTACAACTTGTAAATGTACAATCTCTGTTTTCCAATGCAACACTGGCAACAAACTAAAATCTGGATAGGAGGTATAGTCAAAGGAAAATTTTGTTTCTTGGCTGGGCCAAAGGCCGTACAGAGAGATTCCTATACGCACCATATCCATACGCGCCTCAGGAAAAAGCAAACAAGAGGCAGAAGCTGCACAATGCCGATTCAAATTGCGGTATCCCAAAGAATTCGCATAGTCAATCACTTCACGAAATTTTTGCAATTGCAACATGGAATACGAATACTCTACATTGTCTTCCGTACTGGCAAAATGGGTAACAATTCCCTCCAAAGGCAGACCATCGTGTCGTAGAGACTCGATAAGGCGTAAAGTAGTTTCCCCTGAAGTACCTAAACGTCCCATCCCAGTATCTACTTTCAAATGAATTTCTGGGCGTATCGTACCTAAACCGGCGAGAAAAGCCACTTCTTCATAACGAGAAACTATGATTTGCAGGTTTTTGTCTTCTAAAAATGTTGCATACTTTTCCATGTTAGGGATTTCTCCCATGATTAGAATAGTCGTTTCGGGAAACGATTGACGTAGAATTAGCGCTTCTTCCAATGAATTTACTCCCAGCACATCGGCACCTGCATCTACTGCAATGCTCGCAATCTGCAACATGCCATGTCCGTAAGCATTTGATTTGACAATAGCTGCAAATTTAGTATTAGGAGGCAACAATTTACGTATCTTAGAAATGTTATGAGTCAAAGCTCCACGTGAAAGTTCAATATAGGTATGGTGCATAAACAAAACTTTTCCGATAGTATGATACTAAGTTAAAATTGGAAATAGACAAACTCTTTACTTCCTACCCCTAAAAGGCCGACAAGAAAAATAAGCAATAAATAGGCTAATGGCATGAGAATTACCTTTATCTTTTGCATAGGTAGTGTTAGCTTTCTATTTTTGTATTCAATGATCTGTAGCAAGAGAGCAAAAAAACAAAGATAACCTACTGTTTCTGTGAGAACAACCTTTCCAGGCGTATTGGCAAAAATTGCCTTAGCCATGATCAAAAAGTCTCCCATACTAGATGTTCGAAAAATACCGGCTCCCCAAATAAAGATATGGTATGTAAAAAGCCAACCGAAAAACTTACTACTGGATAGAGGAAGTATTTTGTCCAAGGAAAACTTCTTACCTAACCTCTCAACCGATAAAATACAACCATGGTAGAAACCCCATATGACAAAATTCCAAGAAGCACCATGCCAAAGGCCTCCTAAAGTAAAAGTAACGATCGTATTGAAATGGTGTCTCGCTTCTGCAACACGACTCCCTCCCAAAGGAATATAAATATAATCACGCATCCAAGAAGACAGAGTAATATGCCATCTCTGCCAGCATTCACTGGGACTTGTTGCAAGAAAGGGTGCTTTAAAATTTTCTGGAATTTGGTATCCTAAAAGAAAAGCAACCCCTCTAGCGATATCAGTATAACCACTAAAATCACAGTAGATCTGCCAGCTAAAGGCATGGAATGCTAGTAGACAGGTCAATCCAGAATAATCCTCTGGCTTCACCCAAATAGGGTCAATGATAAAAGCCAAGTTATCTGCGATCAAAACTTTTTTAATAACCCCTACCCCGATGAGAAACATCCCTTTGTATTGTGAGTCTAAAGAGAGTTTTTCTTCCCCTTTCAGTTGAGGAATGAAGTCTTCTGGTCGCATAATAGGTCCAGCGATGAGTTGTGGAAAAAACATGATAAATACGGTATAATCAAACAAACCAATCTCTTGCTGAAACTTTTTCCGGTACACATCAACGGTAAAGGCTAAGATTTGAAATGTATAGAAACTAATTGCTAGAGGCAAAATGATCTTGAAGGAAGAGGACTTTAGACTTTGCAAAAGCGGCAATCCAGAGATGTCAGAAACAATTTCCGTGAAAAAATAAAAATACTTAAAGAAACCTAAGTTGATCAAGTTGAGAACAACAGCGAGAACAAGATATTTTTTCGCTCCCGTACGATACACGTGCAGTACGATCCAATAGTTCATGACAATCATTAAGAGAAAATGCAAGAAGAATCCCAAGTTCCAGCTTGCATAGAAGAACATGGAAGCAAAGAGTAGACAAATCTTTTTAGAACGGTAACTCGGCAATAGCCAATAAATACTGTATATGATGAGAAAAAAAGCTAAGAAAGAGATGGAAGTAAAGATCATATGTTTTACCTAGCCTGCCAAAGATCTGTATTTTTCTGGAGTTCTTCGCCTAAGCGTTGTGAGAAAAGCTGCATTCCCTTCCCATTCAAGTGGATCAAATCATAGCAATAGTCACCATTTCGTTCCGTATCGATAATATTCTGTAGGTCAATAATGATGGTGTCTTTGCCATTTAGACGTTGCAATTCGGAACGCCACACCTGCATACGCTCTTCACCACCTAGACTTTCCAGTAAATTGCTATACGGTGCAAAGACATTGACAATTCGGATATTCTTAGATTTGAGCATATCGTATATAAGCTTCAGACGCTTAAAATAGAGTTTTGTCAGCTCATTGACTCGTCTTTCTTTGTTAGTAATACCAGCCAAAGCACAAGTATCCCAAATAGCCTTTTTATGATGCTTATCGGAACCAGGAGGAAGTGGTTGTCCATTCGCTGGATTCGTTTTTTGAATACATTCTTGCAAATTTTTCAAAGGATAAAAGTTACTAACTCTCATTTTGATTTGGTTTTCATACTCATAATAGTTTTTATTCGTCTTGCGCCATTTACGTCCTAATTTCTTAATTCGTGAACCAGGATCTAAAAACAAATCTTTCAGATCACGCCGGTAGGCAATAGTTTTCACAGCAATATAGCTATAATCACTAAATTTCGCATTATAGCCAAATCTTTCCAGATTCCACAAAGCTCCCCAACTATCTAATTCAGAGACCATTGCCATAGTCGGTAACATTATATTCTTTTTCTGTACCCAAGGCATCGTGACCTCCATAACATGGATTAAGAGCTTAACTTTCTTTAGCTTTTGTAAAACTTTTTTTGTAGCAAGGTGCTGCACGATCAACTCAGAGCCTGGGATTGCAATGGATTGCAGTTTTACATTCTGTTTTTGTAAAATTTGATTCAATATACGAACAGAGAGACCTTGGTATGCAACAGAAGTTCCTAAGATGAGTGCATTTGGTTCAAATTCATTCTGCTTTTCTAAAACGTGATTTGTAATACGATTTACATTTGCCGCATAAGACTTCACTCTCAGTAAAGGAGAATAAAGTCCCAATTGAAAACATACTTCTACGCCTAAAAAGATGAGAATTGGTAAATAAAAACGTTTGTCTTGGTAAAACTTCATAGGTCTTAAAAATCAAAATAAAGAAACTTCTGTGTATCTGTAACTCCAAATATAATTATTAAAAAGATACTTATAGTATTTGTATATACTAAACCATGAGATTTCTTTGCCATAAACTCAATATTTCTTTTAGAAAAAATATAACTAGCAGTAAAGCACAACACTAATAGTAAACCATAATGCGATGTACTATAACGAATCAAAATCTCCTGACCATTCTTTAAATCAATAAAAAGCATGGTGCGAATCATTTCCCAAGTTTTCTGCATGGTTTCGGCTCGAAACATCACAAAGCCAAAGCTTAAACAAAACATGGTAAAAATCCTACTCCATATATCATATACTCGACCTCCCCTTTCGAAAAACCAAGCTCGCAGACGTGTTTTTGCATATTCACGATATACAATGATCATCACTGCCTGCCAAAGCCCCCAAGAAACAAAGTGGTACGCCGCACCATGCCAAGCTCCTCCAAATAGCCAAGTAATCGTAATATTTCGATAGGTTATCCAAGTAGAGCCACGCGAACCACCTAAAGGAATAAAAATATAATCACGTATCCAGGTAGAAAAAGAAATATGCCATTTTGTCCAATGATCCACAATATTCGAGCAAGACATGGGAAAATTAAAATTAGCATCAAACTTAAAACCAAACAAACGAGCCACACCTATAGCGATATCTGTATAACCCGCAAAATCAAAATAGATCTGCCAACAAAAAGCAATCGCACCTGTCCAAATCTCCCAAGGGTTCATAACAGCATAATTCGCAAAAGTTTTATTTACTACAATAGCCAAATTGTCAGCAAATACTAACTTACGCATAAAACCTATCAAAATACGAGAAATAGCTACTTGGACATCTTCATTGGTGACAGGCAAACGCTTATCCAAATCACGTAAAAACGTTGTCGCTCGGACAATCGGACCTGCGACCAGTTGTGGAAAGAAAGCAACATAGAGGGCAAAGTCCACGAAAGACTCACGAGCTTCTAAATCTTTACGGTAAACATCAATGGTATAACTCATCGATTGGAAGGTATAGAAAGAAATTCCTACAGGTAAGGTGATATCGTATTTAGGAGCAGGAGCAAGGCTTAGATAGGCTAAGTCATTGCCATAAATGATCTGGTGGCTTTGGTCAAGAAACAACGATGTATTTTGTAAGAAAAAAACGATACCTGAATCTGCAATGAGATGGCAAACATCATAGAAGACACCCATAAAGAAGTTGGTGTATTTAAAAAAGCATAGCAAACCTAGATTGCCCACCATTGAAAGTACGAGCAACATTTTTCTTCGCCTTTCTCCATAGTTTGGATTCATCAAATTGAGTCCCACCAAATAATCGAGAACCGTTGAGGAGAGAATTAAGATGATAAAAGCTGGGTTCCAAGCCATGTAAAAATAATAGCTTGCCAAAAGAAAAAAAAGTTTTTGTTTGCGGGAACGAAGCAGATTGCCAATAATTATAGTAACAAAAAAGAAGAAGATAAAATGTATCGAATTAAACAGCATGCGTTTCCTTCTTACTATAAAAGTCTAGGATTGACTCTATTTTGCGAGCAGTCGTATTCCAAGTCCACTGAGATGCGTCCCAGGCTGGTTTCCTTTGCATATTTTGCATATCAGCTAACTTGGCAAGTGCATTTTTCCAAGCACCAACATCCTGTGCAGCCAGTAAAAAATCAATCTCAGAGTCAACAATCTCTCTAAACACAGGAATGTCAGAAACCAAGCAAACCTTCTGTCTGATGAGAGCCTCTAGTATAGGCAGGCCGAAACCCTCGTGTAAGGATGGGAAACAAAAGGCGCTCGCATGCACATACAATCGATCCAGATACGCCTCATCTGGGTTTTCAATGAAATAGACACCCTGCTCTTCTAAATCACCAGAAAATAGCCTCTCACTCAATTCTCCTTCGCCCCATCCCTTTCTACCTGCAATTACCAGGCTATAAGATAAATTCGGTTTCTCTTTTTTCAGCTTCAGATAAGCATTGATAAGAGTTTGGATATTTTTACGCGGTTCGAGAGTTCCCAAGGTAAAAAAGTAAAGCTCAGGCAACTCTTTCATTGCAGTGCCCTTATGGTTTACTTCTGGTAGCGCAACCCCTGGATAGATCACCTCTAATTTTTCTTGCCAATCTGCCTGCAAATTTATAATTTCATTTTTTGTATTCTCTGATAAACATAGTACGCGATCTGCATTTTGCAAGCTACGTGGTGAAAACAGTTTATGCTGGTGATAATTCAACCTAGCCATTGTTTGGGGGGCAGAGATAAAGTTTAAGTCATGGTAATTGACAATACTAGGAATCGATAATTTACGAAATGGCAATAATTGTAAGGTACCCCAAAACAACTCAATCTGGTGTTTTCGCAACAATCGTGGCAAAAAAAGATGCAACCAAATAAAACCGATAGATCGCTTGCATACAACTTCCAACAATCCTGCATTTTCTTGCAAAAAAGGTTGGAAGATAGAATCAATAGGTTTATTGCAAAAGAGGGTGAAATAGTAACGAGAATCTTCTCGAACCAGATACTTTAAGGCCTCGAATAGATAGCGTGAGTTTCCAGTGATACCGTAACTCAAAGGTCTAGCATCTACACCAATTTTTATCTTCTGAGAACTCATTTTTCTTGTTCAGCTTTATGATCCCAATAGTATCTTGTCATCACAAAACGCATAAAGGGCCGGTAGCATTCCTTTGCAATATGTCCCCCATCGACAAAGCTATTGCAGTAGTATTCTTTTGTATCGTCCATATCATACAAAGCATAGCGGTATTTTGCTGCCATGAGTGTTACTCTCTTTCGCCAATCTTCCACATATTTCTCTTTTTTTAACATACGTTGCATAGGAATGGAACTTTGTGGCCATACAACAATAAGGGGAACTTTTTTTTGCCTAGAATCTTGCATGATATATTGCAAAAATTGGTATTGCATTTGCGAAGGTTTGTAATTGCGGTAGAGCCAGTCTATTGTTCTTTGGCTAGTCGCTTCTAAAATACCAAAGTCTCTCTCGACAAAAGTTGCTAGTAACGAAGGGGCATGCCCTTGGTTCTTCAAAAGATAGTCCTTTGTCCAGTTTCGCATTATATTGACAAAGGCAAAATTCGAGTTTCCAAAGCGTTTGAACGCGGTATGTAAATACGGCTTGTTCTTACTAGAGGCAAACAAGAGCTTACCAAGGTAATAACTTACATATTCTTTGCCAAACAAAAAAGCATGCCTACGGATAAAACTGGGGTCAAAGCTATAGGTAAGGTTCGACTTTTTAAAGGCAGGTGCATTCTGGTTAAATTGGTTGGGGTCTGATTCAAGCAGAACAAGGTCTGGTTGGATACCGGCTTTATAAATCTTTTCTAAGTAGTAGTAATAGTATGCTGGAGTAGTAACCGCTGACGAAAAATTATAAATGTCCCAGTGAGGATAATAGTCACGTAGCTCTTGGGCATCAAAATACAGTAGGCGAGAAGAACCCAGAATGATCATCAGTTTTTTATTTCTCTTATTCGAATTTGAGACAGCATATTTCTTGCGTAATCTCTCAAACAAGTCTTCCTTGGCTTGGTAATAGATATAGGTGAAATCTGATTTGATATAAGGCTTCAGATCTTCCAGAAGAAAGATCTTATCCACTAAAAATAGAATGATAAATAATACAACGGGATACAACAAATACTTTCTGCGAATCATAATTCCTCCTTATCAAGAAAACGGATAATTTCAGGATACACAGATTCTTGAAACTCTTGGTTCAAACGATCAGAACCCTTTGGAGAGAAATGAATTGCTTCCCCAAATAATTCTAAAGGATAATCCATATCTGGAAACTGAATATAGCTTACATGCGTATGTTTTGCCGCCAACCCGCGTAGGGCAGGAACAACGGCTCGGAAATACTTGGTATCATTAAAACCAGCGGCTCTTGGTAAGTTTAACAGGATCAAGGCAATTTTTTCTTGCTTGCAATATTGGATGAACTCTTTTAAAATTTCAGTATTGTGTATACTGGTATGATTCATCTTGCTTCTCATATCTTCCCAGGCTTTCTGGCGAGCACCCTCGGTCAACTTCGCAAACAACAGATTAGCTTTAAAATAATCACCTAAGTTGATTTGCCCATAATTATGCTGTATGATCTGTTCAATTCTTAGATTACGCAAACGATTTGGCATTTTATCAACCAAATATTTATAATCACGAAAGTTGGCATTGGGGTCTAACGGAGTTAACTTCTCAAATAAAGCATAGAAGTTCTTCGCCTTAAATCCATTCACAAAAGATTTGAATTCTTTGCGGTACTTATAACTCAATATATATCTTGGAATATATTCTTTGGCAATAAAGACTAACTCTCTCCCCTTATACTGTTGCCATGATTCTTGTAGAGTAAACAAGTTCAACAAACGATGTTTGTACTGTTGCCAAAGCCTTGGATCTGTATCAAAGGCCTTATTTTTACCCACTATGTACTGTTCAGGGTCTACTGCCCAAATGATGGCCTTTGGATTTTTATGGTGTTTTTGGTATTTCTGGAAGAAAAATTTAAAATAACGTAGACCAGCTGCTGGCAAACTAAAATTATACAAAGAGTATTTTTGTTTTTTGGATTTTGCATGCCCCAATATAGACAGAGAACGACTATCTCCATACATCAAGATATCATAGGTCTTTTGCGAGTCTTCCGCCACCTTTCTTTTATAAGTCGTAAGAAAAGCACCACCTGCATGATGATAATACAAATTTGGCATTGTATGTAAAAAAGCCTCTACACAGCAGACAAGCAAGACAGCTAAAAAAAATGCAGGTGCTTTTTTAAAATACGAAGTAAATGAAGCCATTATAACTACCTAAGGAAACAATAGAATAGAACATCAAAGTGTATACTAAAGTTCTGGCCCAAACAGGCCATTGGAATACAGAAAATTCATCGTCTTTTATATGTTGGTACAACTCTATGACTAATAATAACGCCAAAGCACGTACCACTGCGTCTAATGAAGTTGCCTTGACTTGGCCAAAATCTGTAAAAATTTTACTAGTATAATCAAACGCTTGTGTCATTGTTTCTGAGCGGAAAAACAAACCAGAATAACCAAATAAAACAAAGGTAAATGCTGTTTTAGTAATTGTTTTGATAGGCCGAATCACTCGATTTTCATCACCAGGTAAATGAGGTAGAAGTGGTTGTACAATTCTATAAATACTGGTTAAAATGCCGTTGTATACACCCCAGGTAATATATGTCCAGTTTGCTCCATGCCACAGTCCTGAAGCAAAAAAAACCACTATATTATTCATATGCTGCCGCACGGGACTTACCCTACTCCCTCCTAAGGGATGGTAGATATAATCACGTAACCAGGTCGTTAGTGAAATATGCCAACGCTTCCATACATCGATGATATTTACTCCAAAAGCAGGCAATTTGAAATTCTGCATCAACTCAAAACCCATATATTTGGAAATACCTCGGGCAATGTTCGAGTAGCCAGAGAAATCGCAATAGATCTGAAAAAAGAAAGCAAAGATCGCTAAAGCTACCTGAGCACCGCTTGGATCTTCAACATAAACTCCATTACTTGTCGCAAAAATAGGGTTGATTACCAATGCCAGGTTATCTGCAACATAAACCTTCTTGAAATAACCAAGTAGAATAAGAAAGGTTCCTTGTTGTAAGTTTTGCCAACGAATCGTACGTTTTTGGGTAATCTGTGGCAACAAGCGTGACGCTCTTTCAATTGGACCAGCTACCAATTGTGGGAAAAAACTTACATAGAGAGCAAAGTTTATTAGACTACGAGTCGGTTTTAAATCTCCACGGTACACATCGATCGTATAGGACATAGTTTGGAAGGTATAGAAGGAAATTCCTAATGGGAGTATGAGCTCTAAAAAACCTGGGTTTACCTGTATTCCCATAGATTCTAAAAGAACTTTCGCATTCTTCATAAAAAAATTATAATATTTAAAAAAGCCTAGAATTCCTAAATTAGAAACAATGCTGATAGTAACAAACAATTTCCTTTTACGAGAACCGAGTGGATTTGAATCAATTCCAATAGATGTAAAATAATCAATCGCCGTTGATAAAAAGATAAGAGATAAAAATCGATAGTCCCAACAAGCATAAAAAAAATAGCTTGCAAATAGAAGAATCAGGTTTTGTGATTTATGGGAAGAATAAATGTATAGTATATAAACTACGGGAAAAAACAATAAAAAATCGATAGAATTGAATATCATCAGTAGTTCATGGGGTAGGAAGCCCCTCCAGCGATCCATTTGTGAAGGGGTTGAGATTATTGTATAGCTTTATTTCTAGTTTTTAGAAAAGAATATGTTAGGCTGCCTGGTTGGCTAAGGCTTGTTTACGCTTTTTACGTAACATCAAAAACCACTCATTGGCTTCTTTGCTATAGGATACTAGCTTTTTTAAATAAGGTCGCTTCTCTGGATCGAGAATTTCTCGTGCCTCTTTTACAATTTCTTCAATGATTTTGACATGAAATGTATAATGACTGGTGAAAAGATTGTAATACTCTTTGTCTGTATCTTCCCATTCCTTGGAAATAATATCCTGATAAAAATCTTCCATCTGTTGAAAATCAAAGTCGTGGTCTCCACCATAAGGAGTGTTTATCAGGGCGACATTGTCTGTTATATCAGTCAGTTGCTGAAAATATGATTCTAATTCTGGAAAATTGTCTGCCATAATGTACCCGCTATAAACGATTTTTACCATAATTTTTTACGCACACGTACGTTCAATTAAAAAATACTTTAAGTTTAATTTTCAACAGGTTGTATGAGATCGTTCAATTTTGGAGATATTGCAACTCCAACACTAGCCAGCATTCCAACAAAGTAACATGATAAAGCAAATAAAAGACCCATATGAAAGATAAAAACTCCACCTAAAATTACTGTACTAGGAAGGGTGCAACTTAATATGATTTTATTAAGATTGGAATTAAAATCTTTAGATATTTCCATGAGTTTTACAAGTTTACCAATATCGTGTTGCAAAAGAATAACTTGGGCATTGTCTATTGCAGAAGCTGTAGCACCACCAAACGATACCGAAACATCGGCTTGTTTAAAAGCCTTTAGGTCACCCAATCCATCACCAACATAACATACATGATGACCACTTTCTTGAAACTCTCTGATAATTTCTGCTTTATCCTGCAAAAAAATTTCTGGATAGTATTGCTCAATGCCTAAGCGACTAGCCAACTTTGCTGTTTGCATTTTATTACTATTAGAAAAAAAACA